>MWBO01000016.1 GCA_002071685.1 candidate division WS2 bacterium ADurb.Bin280
TGGAGATGTAGATCTCGGTGCCGGCATCACGGCTAGGTATTTGAAAATTCAGATCAACGTGTCTTCTTTCTGTACGGTTTGTGGTACGCCCGGAGTTCATGATTTTCAAATAACAGGAAGCCACACGACAACTCATACCACAGCCGCTACTCAAATAGACGGTGGTACAAATTTCTTTGAATGGGAGGCATTTACTCCAACACAAACAACTCCGGCCAATACTTCAATTTCATACAGGTATAGAACCTCAACAAACGGAACGGATTGGACAAGCTGGGTAGGAGCGATCGGATCTGTGACATCGCGCAATGGAAACGACAGATATCGTTATCTCCAGGTCGAGGCAACATTATCAAACACTGACGGAGCATCAACGCCTTCAATTGATCAATACGAAATCGATTATCATACCAACCTTGCTCCCTCGACCCCGACGGCGATGACGGCGGTGGTGGGGGGATAGGCGTCTTGTTCTCGAGCCGTCTCAATTATTCAGTTTTACAATACCTTTACACACAGTAATCACTGAAGAATAACAGATTTAAATTCCTGAATATCAAAAGGGGGTCCGTACACAACCGAACCCCCAAGCGCGATCGTGGTCTACCGCGGAGATCGAATCTCGGCAACCCGCACCGAATACGTCTTGCCGCCCACGCGATAGTATACATCTTCTCCAGCACGGGCGCCCAGGAGCTTCTCGCCAAGCGGGCTCTCGGCGGAGATGACGTCCATGTCATCATGCGGAACTAGCGCGCAACCCGTCACGAGGTATGTGTGGTCACCCTGGCCCTCCTGCAGAACAACAATGCTGCCCACATCCACGAAAGTCGTCTGCACTAATTCGACAACGTCAGCTCCCGCAAGCGCTTCTTTAAGCACTTCTATCTGATGACGCAGCCCTTTTTCTTGGCGTTCAAGTTGCTGGAACACCGGATCGTGAAACACATCTCCACCAGAGTGTGCTTCGCTCTTATCAATGATGAGACTCTTCATGTTTTCTTCGTGCTCCTTAATAGCCTGTCTCATCCTATCAACGTCAAGGTGGGACAACCTCAAGATGCTCACCCTTTCTCTGGGGAAATTTTTCAGCGTGCAAATAGTACCAAAACTGTCAGCTTATTCAACTGATCGAACAAACCATTGACATTCTGTTTTGACCCATATAAAAATAACTTATAATGGAAAAATCTTATAAGTTAAAAGTATTTTGTACATTTTCAAGTAGTGCATACAAAAATAACAAGAAGAGCCTAGACAAATTTATAAAAATGCTCGAGACAGAACTCGATTTCTTTATAGAATACCGATGGTTTGATAATATTGATAATGACGACTATGTGAAGATATTTGAAAACTCTCAAACATATCTCAAAAAAGCTGATCTTGTCGTTGCAGAAGCAAGTGCACAATCGATCAGTGTCGGTCAGCAATTGAGCCTATCTAAACAACTCAAGAAACCAACGCTAGTCTGTATTAAAAGATCAAATAACGAGAGTAAGCCAGCGTTGTTAGAGGGGGGGCAGGGTCCACTGTTCAAGATTTTATATTATGACAATAATAGGGATCTGATGGTTAAGATTGATAATGTTTTAAACAAAATGCTCAAAAAAAATCAAAGTGCTCTAGTTAAAATTAATTTTATTGCAACTAAACAAATAAAAGAAAAAATTTTCGAAATTAGTAAATCTTCAAATAAATCACAATCCGAAATCCTTAGGAATATTGTGGAAAAATGGATTGAACAAAATAATCAACAATAGTTATGAATAGAAAACAAAATCACGAAGTTGAAGTTAGAGCCATAATTAACGGGAAAAACAAAAAAGATCTTGAAGAAAAGATCATGATGCTCGGCTTTGAATTTATCGAAGAGGAGCAACTAGAAGATGACTATTTTTGTAAAAATGAAGTAAGTGATTTTTCAGAAGTTGAAATGAACGATATTGGGTCCTTCAGCCTAAGATTGAGAAAAAAGAATGCTAAGGGACGCATTGCAAATGAGCTAAACATGAAAGTCATTACTAAAGAGGGTGACCACAGCGGATGGGATGAGCACGAAGTAGAAATCGGCTCACTCGATAATATGGCGAGTATCTTGAAATTAATGGGTTACAAGATTTTTTTCAGCTTTAAGAAAACAAGATATGTTTTCAAAAAACACAACTGCGAAATTTTATTAGAAGACATAAGTGATCTCGGCCTAGCAATTGAAATTGAGATAATGACTGAAGAGGAAAAAGCGGTTGAAGCAAAACGAGAAATATACAAATTAATGGAGTCGCTTAAAATCGATCTGTCTAATAAAGTTCCGAAGAGCATTACAAATATGCTGATGAAGAAGAACTCACATTTTTAGCTAGATAGTGCTCTTGGCTCATAGCTCTTGCTGCCAGATCTATATATCGTGACGCCTTTAAGTCCAAGCTCATGTGCCAGCATAAAAATCCTCCCGATATCACCCTCCGCAATGCCTTCTGGCACGTTTATAGTTTTTGAAATTGATTCATCAACATACTTTTGAAATGAACTAGCTATCTGCAGATGGTCTATATAATTAATTTCCAAGGCCGTCCTGTAAACGCTACATATTGCCTCGGGGATTGCTTGATCTTCGCAGATTTTACCGGATTTTTTGATATTTAAATCGACCCCTGGACTATATGCGCCACTAGACTTAAGCTCTTCCTTAAGTGAATTGATAATCTGCCCGGAATAATCAATCAGCGAAAAAAAGGGCTCTATTCCAGTTGTAGCATCAATTAATTGTGCGCTTCTCCCAGTCGGTGGAAGTGCAGTGGTGGTCAAATTGCGTAGAAATCTGTGTTTTTTGATATCCCTAGCTAATTCAAACCACATTGCTTCAGTGACCTTCTCCGTGTTTTTGCCGGCGTATTTTTTTTCTAAATAGCTAGGTTTGTCGTCATACCTACTTAACCCATAGGACGACATTGCCAAGCAAGATCCTCTTTTTCTTGCGAGATCAACAGATACTAATTTTGATCTATAATTTATAAACGACATTATATTCTCTGCCAGTATTCTGGATCTTTCTTCTCCATACGACAGAGATAATGACGCTAATAAATCAGCAAAGCCGCATATTCCCAGCCCAATCTTTCTTTTTTGCATCATAATTTTTTTGCTTTCTTTCGAATCTAGTCTCGCGATACTTAGCTCTAGCGAGTTATCTAGAGCTCTCGTTACGATCTCCACGGCCTCGTCAAGTCCAGAATAGTCGATGTTACCTTTTTTATCACATGTAACGAAACGCCCAATGTTTATATAGATAAACTGGCAAAATTCTCCCCCAAGAAGTCCAACTTCTCCGCAAGGAGCAACGGTCTTATATTGCCCAATTTTGGGAGATGGATTATCGTCATTCATTCTATCTACAAACACTAGACCCGGATCAGCGCACTGATGTGTCGCGTACACAATTTTCTTAAAAATTTCATCCGCATAAACATCCTTGCCATCACTTAAGGTAATTTTTTCTCCGTTGTGCAGAGAATTCATAAACGCATCATCGACCAAGACGGATATATTAAACCTCCAGTCCTCGTCCTTTTTTTTCACCTTTGAGAGAATAAATTTTTCTATATCTTTATGTCTCACGGAAAGTGTCGCCATATTTCCAACAGGGCGAAGCTCCTTTCCGTCCTTGCTACTTCGTACAGCGGAACTGTTTAAGACTTCGAGGGTACGGACCGGATCGTTGCTTTCATCAAAACAATAACCGGTTCCCATTCCCATACGATGAACATCTGCTGAATATTCTTTTATCTTCCTCAGTTCATGCATAATTTCATATGGTGGCGAAATGCAGGCTGACAGAGGGCGATTTACGAAGCGACCAGCGTTCATTAATATTGGAGTGCTGGGAATAATCTTTTTTTCGTCGATAAGACACATGAAAGAAGAAACGAGGCCCTGTTTTTCTTTTTCGGATGTTTTGAATATATGCTCTACCGAAAAGACTTCATTGGCTACGCGTTCAATCATAGCGCTTGCTGTCTCTTTCGCCCCTAAGATGCCACCGCATCGCAGTAGATTGTAGGCCTGTTTACTTGGTCTAAAAGTGGATTTTTGCATATTTTTTATGGCGCAATTGCGCCATTAAAATTTTATCACAAAAATACTAATACAGTCCACTTGTTCAGTTAATCACCCCGTAATGCCAGTGACGATTTACATGAGGAAAGTTTTTAGAACAAAACATGAAATCTAACTTCATAATCATTCTCTGAATCAATCTCTCAATATCCAAATCATTTCTTGAAAAAGACCTTCATTGCTCTCCCGCTTTGTGACGGCCGTCACAAAGCGGCAAGTGTCGGGTAGCAAACACAATCAAATAATACATAATAGAGTAAATGCATTGGCAGAAACGCCAGAATAAGACGGAGGTTCAATGGAATAGTATGGTAAAATAAAGATGCTGGAAGTGTTTGAGAGTATTAAGTTTACTGATAAGGAGATAAAAATGAAAACAAAATACAAAATTGTTCTATGGCTTTGTCTTTTTTTAATTGTTGTTATCGCGGTCTGTTTGGTCTTGATAAATATTGAAAATAATAAAAAGAACGACGATTTATTATCTGATGACATGCTTGAGGTGACTGAAGTTGTCGAGGATTCACTTGCAAGTGCAACTACCACAAGCGCTGTCCGCAACATCACCGAAGAAGAAGGGGCGCAAAAGCAATCGCAAATGGTTTTCGAGATATACTTTCCCGCGTCGTGGGGAAACATAGAAGTGGTGGAAGGGGATTTTGCAAATCAAGTTAAAACGGTTGGGTACAATATCAAAACCAAGGATAATTCTTATCAGGGAGGGAATGCTACGATTATTACAATTAGGCAATATGAAAAGAGCGCTCCTGACAAAACAGGAACGTTGATTGCCTCAAACGACAATTATGATTTTTATTATACAATTTGGGAGAGCGCTCCGAGCGATCTTGGGCAAATCACCGAAAAAGAATTAGCAAGCGTTCTTGAAACTTTCAAACTCCTTGATTAATAGAGGAGAATTTTATACTCTTATATCAAATAAAAAATAATGCAATCCCACTGCCCTGCGGGCTATGAGGGACTTGTTGCGCCTCTTGGTGCAGAAAGAGAGGGTGATGTGATCAAGGCAACGCTTAGAATAATTTCGTTTTTAATGGTACTTATGGGAATTGCGACAATGGTTCCGCGCTGGATTTTTGCAAATGGTGCCGAATGGTATGGAATAGCTCAAGTTGTCATCGGTGTGATTGCTTTTGGTATATCTTATTCGAAGAAGAACTAGTCAGAGCGTATCTACTTTAAATTAAAAAGTTTACAGAAATTGTTTTCTTGTAGCTAAAGCTGCTGATTTATGTCAAAACCAGAGGGGCCTATTTGCCTGCCCGCAATGCTTTCAGCATAGCTGTGGCAGGCGGGTTAAAATAATAAAGAAAAAATAAAAAAGTTTATAGATACCAGATCTCAGATGACAGAGATCAGAAAACGTATAACTTATAACGTATAACGTATAACCACAACGAATAATTACTAAATATATAAACTTCCATTAACAAAAGATGATTTTTCTTATCTACTTGAGTACCGCGCAAACTTGTCGTCGGGAGCCTCAAGAGAAAGAAAAATCATGCTTTTGAGCGTGCAGGGTAAGGAGTCGATAGAACCATAGGGGCTGCTTCGCAAATAGGCCCCTTTGGTTCTATCATTATCTGTAGTTTTAACTACTAATAAAGAAAATTGTTTTTATTTGATTTGAATTTCGAACTCTTAATTCTGCATTCTTAATTTAAAGTTTACAGATATCAGAGGCCAGACTTCAGAATAATTCTGAAATCTAAATTTGTTAATTGTTTAATTGATCAATTGTCTAATTGCTGAGCCTTTACCAATTTATCCCTCTCGGCTCATACCAACCTTGTGGTTTTTTGCAAACAGGGCATTTTTTGGGCGCTTCTTTGCCGTGGTGAACATATCCACAGTTGAGGCATTTCCATTCAATAGCTTCCTCTCTCTTGTGCAATGTTCCGTCCTTCGCATTCTTTAGGATTTTGCGATATCTTTCCTCGTGTTTTTCTTCAACTTCTGAAATCTCCTGAAAAAGAGAGGCGATTTCCTTGAGTCCTTCTTCCTGTGCTATTTTTTTAAACTCAGGATACATACTCGTGTGTTCGTAGTTTTCTCCACCTGCCGCGTGTTCAAGATTGACCGCTTCATCAGAAGAGAGTGGGGAGATTTCCATCTCTACCTGCGTTTTTATGTTCTCTGGCAGGGCTTCCAAGAGTTCCTCGGCGTGAGCTCTTTCGTTGTCGGCTGTCTCCTCAAATATTCTAGCGATACATTCCAAATTCTTCTTTCGCGCCTCTTTGGCGTAAAATGTATACTTGTTTCTTGCTACCGATTCTCCGGTAATCGCCTTGAGCAGATTCTCGTACGTCTTCATTTTTAACCTTTCATTATTTTTCTGTGCGATAATTATTATATCGCACTTTCAATTTTATTGTTATCATAAAATAGAGGGAAAATGAAGGAACAAAATACACTAGAAAAAGTTATTGGAGCTCCAGCTCAAGCGTTAGATCAAACCATCGAGACCACCCAAAAAGTCAAAGAGGAGATTGTAGATAAAGGGCCAGTCAAAAAAGCCAGAGAATACTGGGAACTTCTAGGACCCGGACTGACCACTGGTGCATCAGATGACGATCCGTCGGGCATAGCGACATATTCCCAGGCGGGAGCGAAGTATGGTTTCTCTTTTTTGTGGACGGCAGTTCTAACTTTTCCGATGATGGCGCTGGTGCAAGAGATGTGTGCCAGAATCGGTATGGTCACCGGTCGAGGGCTGGCTGGCAATATCAGAGTCTTTTTCCCACGTTACGTTCTTTATTTTTGCACTGCCTTGCTTTTTGGTGCAAACGTCCTAAATATCGGGGCCAATCTGGGAGCGATGGCAAAAGGAGTGCAACTGATTTTACCAACACTGCCATTTGCTTATTTGGTAGTATTCTTTGCCCTATCTAGCATCTTGTCGCAAATTTATGTTTCATATCAAAACTATGCTAAATATCTCAAATGGCTAGCATTGGTTTTGCTCTCGTATGTTTTTTCGACCCTGTTAGCTGATGGTATCAACTGGCGTGAAGTTAGTGCAAGCCTTCTTGATATAAAAATCTCTTTTGACAAAGATCAAATTTTGATGCTATGTGCTATTTTGGGAACAACAATTTCTCCATATTTATTTTTTTGGCAAACCTCGCAGGAAGTCGAGGAGGCGATTGAACAGGGAGGATCCTCTATTCAAAAAAGGCGTCAGTCAATAGATGCCCAAGCGATCAAAAATATGAGGATTGATGTTTGGTCTGGAATGTTTTTGTCGAACTTGGTTATGTTTTTTATAATTGTCGCTTGCGCCGCAACATTAAACAAGGCGGGAATACCGCTAGAGCTCTTCGTCCGCTGGCAGGTGATTGGTCGTATTTTTTATTTGCAATTGGAATAATCGGGACAGGGCTTCTTTCGATTCCAGTTCTTTCGGGCTCGCTTTCTTATGCCATATCGGAAAGTTTTATGTGGAAGGGCGGACTTCATTACAAGGTCAAACAGGCCTCTGCTTTTTACGGAATTATTGTAATAGCGATGATTTTGGGACTTGTTCTAAACTTCGTAGGACTTGATCCGATAAGAGCTCTGATTTACAGCGCTATCGCAAATGGCTTAATTGCTCCGATAATCTTATTTCTGATTGTGATTATTGGAAGCAACAAAAAAGTAATGAAAGAGTATGTCAACTCAAAAACTTCAATGATCTCAGGTTATGCCATATCTTCCCTGATGGCCGTGGCGAGTATTTTAACGATCATATATTTACTTAATCCTTGAGGCCTTGGAGATTCTCTTTAGTGCCAGCATGTAAGCGGCAACTCTTGGATTTACTTTAGCGCTTTTGCTTAGCGCAAGCACTTCGCGGCACGATTTTTTCATTTTTGAAATTAGTGCTTGCTTGGCTTGCTCGTATTCCATTTTCTCGCCGTCAACATTTTCTTTCCATTCAAAATAACTCCCTAAAACGCCTCCGGCGTTCGCCAAGATGTCAGGTATTATAACAGTGCCTTTTTTTGCAAGAATCTCCTCGGCTTCATCGCTGACGGGGTGGTTTGCCAGTTCGACAATAATTTTTGCCTTTATTTTGTTTGCATTACTTTTGGTAATTTGATCGCCTATAGCTGAAGGAGCCAGAATATCTACTTCTGTTTCCAGAACTTCGGACGCTCCCACTTTAAAGCAGTCGTCCGATTTGCCGTGAACGCTACAAAAACAGGTTTCAGACAATTTGCATCCCCGTTTTTTTTCTTTGAAAGTAGCGTGATAATCGAGCCCGTCTTCGTGCATTATTCCGCCGTCAACATCGGCAATAGCAACAACCTTAAAACCCATGTGATAAAGGTGGTGCGCCAAGTGCGATCCGACATTACCAAACCCTTGAATTGCCACGGTTGTCTGGGAGGGTTTTTTATCAAGAATAGTTTTAGTGACTTCCTCGACAATAGCCGCTCCTCCAAGGCCGGTCGCCTCGTCCCTGACTTTTATACCACCATCTTTAAACGCCTTGCCGGTTATTACTCCGGGACTTACTTGTCCGGTTGTTTTTTCGTACTCCGCTTTAAACCATTTCATTATTGTTGGGTTGGTGTTGACGTCGGGGGCGGGTACATCTTTTCTTTCCCCGATAAAATCTGCTAAATTTCTGGCAAAAACTTCTGTTAGTTTCTTAAGCTCTTTTTTTGAAAGTTTATTGGGGTTAACGCTAATTCCGCCCTTTCCTCCGCCGAAAGGAATATCGATAACAGCGGTTTTCAGACTCATCAAAGCCGCCAAAATCTCGACTTCCTCAAGGTTTACCTCTTCGTGATACCTGATGCCTCCCTTGTAAGGCCCGCGAGCATTATTGTGCTGGACTCGAAATCCTTTAAAAATTTTTATCTCTCCGGAATCTGTTTTTATGGGAAGGTTTAGTTCGACTATTCTTTGGGGTTGTTTTATTTCTTCAATTTGCGACTTTTTTAAGCCGGCTTTTTTTCCTGCAATTTCTATCAGGTTTGTTATTTCTTGATATGACACATCGCCTCCCGAAAAAATTATTGACTTTCTTATATTAGACCCAATTAGCATGTCTTTGCAACTTTTATGATTGTGATATGATTTATGTAATGAGAAAAAGGAGGGCGAGAAAATTTTTATTTGCACGCTTTTTGCTGTGTACGGCAATCACTCTATTTGCATTTGTCTTTTTTTCACAGCAAGCTCATGCTCTTGGTGACGTCACTTTATCTGCTACATTTCACGATGATGACGCCGAGGATACTCACAGAGCGAGTCAATGGGTGGTTCGAGACAGCGAGAAAACCGTCTTTGATAGCGGAACCGACACTGTTAATAAAGAATCTATAGTGGTGAGCGCTTCTTATTTTGAAGTTGGTACGACTTATTATTGGAAGGTAAGGTTTCAGGACAATCACGAGAGCTGGGGAGCTTATAGTGAAGAGCAGACTTTTGCCTATGGATCTTTGCCAACGCCGACACCGGAGCCTACTGCAACGGTCACTGCTACCCCCGCCGCATCACCAACTCCCGCTTCGACGCCGACCTCGACGGCAACCGTAGTCCCGACAGCCACCCCAACTGAAGCACCGGCTGAAACAATGACTGTTTCACCGGCGGTCGGTGGAATGCTTGAAGCCAAGATTATTAGTCCAAACGGCGGCGAAAATTATAAGCTGGGGGATACCATTTCATTGAAGTACACACTTAGCTTAGAGGGTTATTCGCCGAACCAAAATCCCTGTCTTTTTAAGGATGAAACTTATATTCAGGATCTTTATTTGACGACAAACTCATATAATTACACCAGAATAGCAAGTGACATTGATTATACAAAAAATTGCACCAACCTTGGTTTTCGAAATTCCCTGAATCTTATCGAGGTTATTTATAGCTGGAGAATTCCTCAAGATCCAAGGTTTATAACAGATGATGCCAGAGCCGCCATATCTTTGTACCGCGCCGATCCGTCTTTCACTTACGGTTTGGGCAATAGCTTTTCTTCAAGAGGTAATTGGGTTGGTAAGAACAATTATTTCGCAGCCTCCGATCCCTCTGATAATCCCTTTTCAATCGCAGACTCTTCTGGATCTGATGATGAAGGCGATGAAGACGATGAAGATCAAGTCGAAGATGACGCAATCGAGGTTATCAAGCCCGATGGATCAAGGGCGTATTTTGTCGGGGAGGGAGTAGGTGTTTCGTGGAAAGATATTGAGGGCAGCGCTGGAAATATCAAATTTGTAAATATATACCTATCCCTTGATGGCGGGAAAACTTACAACATATTGCTTGGTTCAAATGAACCAAACGACGGCGATTATCAATTCGAAGCATTAGAAGAATATGCCACTACAACTGCAAGAATAAGGGTCGATGGTTTTTCGGAGGCGGGGGAGTTTATAGATAGCGATCAATCTGAAAAATTTAAAATCTATCTAGTAAAGTCAAGCGGCGGATGCAATGGCCCCTGTGTTTGCGTCGGGCCTAATTGTTATGGCGGCAATGAAATAAACGAAGACTTGATACTTGGGTCGGTGGCTACTCTGGCACTACCATTCATTCTGGCGATTATCGCTTCGTTGCCGCTTGCCGGCAGGGCTCTTAGCTTTATCGGAGCGATTCTCCAGAGAGTGCTGGGTGGCCTACTTTCCGGGAGTCCTTTTTTCTCAAGGCTTGGCTTGGTTACCGGTCTACCGATCTTTTTCCCTCCTTCCAAGAAGGGGGAGAGCGCTTGGGGGCTTGTTTACGACTCTTTGACAAAAAAACCGATTGCTCAAGCAGTTATAAAAATTTTTTCAAAGAGCAGTGGCAAGCTTAGAGATGTCAAATATTCTAATTCATCAGGGGAGTTTGCGATGGTGGTGCCTTCGGGAGAGTACAGGATCGTTGCGGGTAAAGCAGGATATGTTTTCCCTTCGGCTATAATCACTTCCAAGAAAGACGGCAAGTACGAAAATGTATATTTAGGCGATGCGTTTGAAATTGAAAAAGTTAAAGAAGATGGTCAAGCGCCGATTGATATAACTGTTCCGCTTGATCCGACAGGATACACTTGGTACGAATTGGCTTTTTCGTCCTCTCGATCTTTTATCGGCAGATTCTTAACTTTCGTCAGATATCCATTGATGATATTCGGGCTTGCTTTGACCTTGTACTCGGTTGTTTATCAAGGAAGTTTCCTGCAATACGCGATTCTTGCACTTTACATAATCTTCATCGCCTACGACATCGTTTTGTTGTTTAGGCCGCGCAAATGGGGGGTGGTCATAGACAGCAGGGGTAAGCCGCTTTCCAGAGCGATTATCAGGGCACTTGATTCGTTTGGCAAAGTGAAGGCGACAGTCGTCACCGGTGATGATGGCAAGTTCACTCTCAATCTCAATCCCGGATACTATATTTTTAGCGCTTCTAGAAATGGCTATATTACCTCAAAAACTAGTGAGCAGAGGATAAAAAGTTTAAGCGATCTTGGGCGGGTAATTATCAAATTGACTAAATCAAACTCGAAAACCAATTGATATATTGATCTTGTGATGATCTAAAGTTGTTGTGGATGTGGCCTCTTGACAAAATGTAAAGTATACTTTACAATTTTGTTGAGGTAATATGAGATCATTTCTTAAAAAATTTAGAGAAAAAGCAGACCTTACTCAAGGCGAGCTGGCAGATGACCTTGGAGTTTCCAGGCAGTCTATCATTGCACTTGAGTCTGGGAGGTGCGTTCCTTCTGTAAGTCTGGCTATGAAGATTGCGGGAATCTTTGATGTTCCGATTGAGTTTATTTTCAGATTTGAAGACGATGCCGATATCGACAGCGAAAATTGTGAAAGCGAAAAAAATAATAAAAAGGGAGGTAGCATGGTCAGAGAATTGATGCCTTGGTCTCCGTGGAGGGAGATGATGTCGCTTCGGGAGACCATGGACAGGTTTTTTGATGAGCCGGCAATGTCGCGCGGTTCAAGCGTTTTCTATCCCAGTATCGGGATCAGGGAGACTGCCAAAGACTTAGTTGTCGAGGCAGATTTGCCTGGGGTTAAGGAAGAGGACGTGAGTATCGAAGTAGAGGATAATCAACTCATCATCAAGGGCGAGAGGAAGCACCGCGAAGAAAAAAAGAGAGAGGATTATTATCATCTCGAAAGTTCTTACGGGGCATTCTCGAGGGTTATCACCCTGCCTTCAAATGTTGATTCCTCAAAAACCCAAGCAGAATTTGAAGGAGGAATTCTGGAGATAAGAATTCCCAAAATGGAAGAGAGGAAAGCCAAAAAGATCTCCATAAAGTCCAAGGGAGAAAAGAAGATTGAGTCTCCCGTCAAAGGAGCTAAGGAAGACAAGAAATAAAAATATTTTTGGCTGACTTAGAAAAAGAAAAAGACTCGAAACCCGAGCCTTTTTCTTTTTTGATATCTATTTATGAATAAAAACGGGAGTTCCTATTTCGGCCCAGTTGTAAACTTGTTCGGCGGCTCCGACACCCAAACGAACACAGCCGTGGGAAACCGGAACGCCAAGGCTACTTTCACCTTCTTTGCGTCCGCTCGGCGTCTCCGGCAGTTCATGTATTCCGTATTCGTGACCGATGAACGCCATCCAGTATGGCATGTATAAATTGTATGCTCTTGAAAACGCCTTTGGGTCTTTTGAATTAATCGCGAATTGTCCTACGGGCGTGGGCATTGACCATTTACCGGTTGAAACACGATAACTATTGATCAATGTGCCACCCTCCAGTATGTACATTCTTTGTTCGGTCAGATTGACGTCGATGTATTTGCCTTCGACTCTGGAAGGAGTGAAGCCGGGGTTGACATACTCTATTTCTACCGGTGTGACCCCTATTGAGAGGATTGCTTCATTTGAATTTGATTCGATAGCCTTTTTTATTTTTTCACGACTTGGCTCTAATTGCAGTCCATATCCTTGAACACCTTCGGATATCACAGCGTTGTCATAGGTAGATATTTTTCTGGTTTTTCCGGAAACGTTTATTGATTTTGAAATGTTATTTTTTAGATATTGATCAATACTGGAATCGTTCAATACAATGTCTTTTGTTTGAATTGTTTTTTCAATATCAACAAATGAAACCAGATCGCTTTTTTGCACTTTGTATTTTTTGTATTTTTCCTTGGCCCAAAGGGTCAGACCGTTGCCTGCTATCTCACTTACCTTGGTCAAAAAAGGAGATAAATCAGTTGAGTTTATTTGAGGGGCGATAGTTTTTGTCTTGGTTTTAACAGGTTCTTCGCAAAGACTGGACAAACACGCTTGGATGTCTGAAATCAATAACTCTCTGTCTATTTCCCATCCGGACATTTCGCTTTTAATGTTGACATTTTCGCCATCCACACTAAATTTTGCATTTTCGGCCGGCTTAGAATTATTTTCTATTTGTTCTGTTATCTTATTTAAAGAGTCACCCTCCCACAAAAAAACAGGTTCAAGGGTAGTATTACGGCTCGAGATAGCTTTGAAGTAAGACCAGTTGGGGAAAGTTTCTTTAAGCTTTCCGTATCTTAAGGCAGACCTCATTGTATTTATGATATCGATGCTTATGCCAAGCTCCTGTGCAGTTTTTTCTATTTGTTTATCTTGATGAGATATTTTAATCACTCTATTTTGATTCGCCTGTGAAACATATTTCAGATAATCACCAAGCTCCTCGGTGTCCTTGAGGCCTATTTCATTCTCCATCACTTTCACAAAGGGAAGAGTCCTATCGTATGACGCGGCTACGAGAGAGAAGTAAGACAAAACAAGTACGGTCAAAATAAAAATAGAAGCAAAGACAAAAAATCGTCGAAATTTCGATTGCTGTGAAATTGTTTTTTGCTCTTTGGTATCAGTGAATTTCTTTTTCAAAACAAATGTAATATAAAAAACCCTTCTCCCTTTCTTATTATTTACCAAAAATAAGAATTTTTCAATCGTTTGAAGCTCTTGTCGCTAAACATTGTGGCGCAGGTTCTTGAAATTTATTCTGTTTATCCTATAATAAATCTGTTATCTAGAATGTGAGGTTACTATTTTTTTATATTGCATCCTGTCAGGATCGAACCTTTAACATATACAAATAAATTTCGGCCCGTAGCTCAGCGGCAGAGCGGCGTTCTTATAAGGCGTTGGTCGCAGGCTTGAGCGAGTGGAGCGCGAAAGAGGCGGACCCGCCTTGGGCGGGGAGCCGGGGTCGACCGCATCGCCAGCAGGCGATGACGGGTGACCGAATCCTGTCAGGATCGAACCTTTAACATATACAAATAAATTTCGGCCCGTAGCTCAGCGGCAGAGCGGCGTTCTTATAAGGCGTTGGTCGCAGGTTCGAATCCTGCCGGGCCGACCAGCATCGACAAATTCTGCATTTGATGAATCCAAGTAACAAAATGCTCTGTAGGCAAAAGAATGCATAAGTAGTCCGCGCCTACAGATGAATATTTTTTTGAAAATTACTCAACTCCCAGTGCGGAGTTTTTTGTTTTTATATATCTATTACGAACGTATATTGACAAATGTTATATAATATGTTATATTATTAAGTAATATGACGAACGTAAGAGGGGAAAAAACAAGTCAAATACTAAAAGGAGCTTTACTCTCCGTTGCCCTACTTGGGTTTGCCGTCTCGTCGGTATTGGCAATTAATATTGTCAGAGCCGATAAAAGCGAACCCTATAATGATTATGCCCTCAGATTGGTTAACCAAACCAGATCTGAACATAATTTACCGCTTTTAAAGCACGACGAACTTCTCTCCAGGGCAGCTTCAATGAAAGCGCAGGACATGATAGATAACGATTATTTTGATCATGTTTCAAAAGATGGAGAGATGGTCTGGAGTCAAATAAGTGCTACCGGCTATGATTACTCGAAAGCAGGTGAAAATTTAGCCATTGATTATTCCACACTTGACGGTGCATATAGAGGTTGGTTAAATAGCCCCTCGCATTTAGAAAATATTTTGTCAGAAAATTACAGTGATTTCGGTTTTGCCCAAATAGAAGGTGATTTCGAGGGCAACAAGACAACGGTTTATGTCCAGCTCTTCGGATCAAAAAACAACATATACGAACGAATATTAAGTAAATCAGGAGGGGAAAATGATTAATATAATTGCCAAGCTGTCTTCGCAATCCGGTTTTACCTGAGAATTTTTCTAGCATTATTTTTTGCTAACGGTCTTTTTAAGGACCGTTTTTTTTGTTTAGTTTGATGCTTGACAAGAGGCGCTAGTGTGTTACTGTGATGTGGCTATGGCAATAGCTATGGCCTCGTTTCTTAACGGGGCTTTTTATATAACATTATATATAATATACAGATATGACAATATGCAATTTATTTAACAAAAAAATATCTTTCAATTCTTTTTTTATTATCTTTGCGGTGCTTTCTGTTTTCTTTTGGCCGTTTCATGTCAGCGCCCAGCAATCATCTGAGTTGTCCCCCGAGTTTTCTTCCAGAATAGAAATATTGCCTGAAAGTCAGTTTGCAGATCAAAACGAATTCTTAAATACGTACTCAACTGGATTTAGAGTTTATGCAAAACACTTGAATGAGGTTGTCTTTGAAAACATTGCTATCTTCGTGGACGATCAAATAAAACCGATAGACATTAGGGGATTTGATAATTCTGAAAAGGAATATTACTTATCTTCAAATACTGTTTCTGGAGATGAGTTGGCGAATCTTTTAGACGAGGGCGACCATCAAATACATTTTGCATATCTGCCTGTTGGTGAAAACGATTATATTGTATATCGGACCTTTGATATCAGTTGCGACTTCACTAGTCCTGAGGGTCAGCTGAAGTTTGATACGAACGCGTCAGTTTTGCCCTATGTTAAAAAAGGTGAAACTATCGATTTTTTGTTTGAACCAAGTGTGTCTTCGCAAGACATCTCTCGGGTATTATTTGAGATTGGCAACCAAGATCTCGAGGGAGGTAAGAATGAGGACGGCAATTTTGAATATAAATATACGGTCGTAGATGGTCTTAATTTAACCTACCCGACAATAAAATGTGTAGTCAGCGATTATTTTGGCAATCGGTTTGAAACTGATCTTGAAACCAATCTACTTATCGACGGTCAACCTTCGGGGATCGAAATTCTCAGCCCGCTTGATGGTAGATCTTATTCTTCGGGTGCGATTGAATTAATTTATCGTATTGATCCTGAATTTGCCGAAGGATCGTTGCGAATTTATTTAGATGGAGAACTCTTTGATGCGGGAGTTGTTGACGACATAGCTGAGGGGTCTCACATCTTGGAAATATACTGCGAAGATGAGGCGGGAAATCTATCTTACCGTAAGAGTAGTTTCTTTATTGATGCGACCGCTCCGGAAATTTTCAGCCAAACACCCTTCGAGGAAAGCTATTTTCTAGGCGACCTGATCGTTTTTTCTGGCAAAAGTGAAGCAAATGCAGATGCTGTTTTAAAGATTGAGGGCAACGCTGTTTCGCTCGCCCTTGCTTCAAAAGCGAACCCTCAAGGACTATTTGAATTTTCGATTGCAAGCGAGAAGCTTGGGATCGGAAATTTTCATCTGAGCTTGATTTTGAAAGATAGTTTTGGAAATAGTAAAATCTATTCTCTTGGAACTTTTAAGATCGAAGAAAATGTAGCTTCCAAATCGCAAGAAAATTGTGTAACTCTCACTCAGGCCAAAAACGATCAAGGCAAACAAGATGTCACAGCAAAAATTGCTGACAAGAGAGTAGTCACCCAAAAAAGCGAGGAATCTTTGTCGGAAACTGAACACGCAAGCGGAGCCGGTAAGATTATTTCCGCCACAGATGACAGGTCGGGCAATGCACGATCTGTCGGTTTTATATTCTTTGCTCTTTTGCTGATAATTGCTATTGCTTTCTTTTCTGCCGGATATTACGGTTACGCTCTTGTTTCATCAGGAAGAGATTTGGTTGAAAATGATGCTAAAAAAAACGTCACAAAAATCACCGATGATGAAAGAGGAGCTGGCTTGACAACTGAAAAATACAAATCAGTGCCCCGAGCCGATCTGCCGAAGGATGCAGGTGGCGTGCAATCTTCAAAGGTTCAAAAAGACAACGATGAGGACAAAGGTACTCAAGTGCGCTGGTAGCTTGTGATATAATTTTGAATATGGCGAGGGGTTTTTTCAATCGAAGTAGAATTGATGAGGTGGCTTCAAAAGTGCCACTTAATTTTCTGATTATTTTACTTGCGATAATTTACACCGGATTCTTACTTTATCAGTCAATATATTTCAATCATAAGTTAAATAAAAAAGTCACTGCTTTGAAAAAGGAAATTGTGCAGTTACAGGAAAAACAAGAGCAGACAAGGTCTCTAATCGCTTATTACAAAACTAGCTCGTTTCAAGAGCTTGAAGCAAGAAAAAAGCTGGGCCTGAAGATGCCTGGAGAGAGAGTGGTCAAAGTTGACGTTTTGGATTTGGCAAGCGGTACAGGGGGTGGAGAAGAAAGCCGAGAAAAGAAAAATGACGGACTTGATCGATCTAACTTAGATTTGTGGGTTGATTTTGTAAAAGGAAACTTGGACGAAAATTAAAAAAACTTGACAAAAATAAAATACCATTCTACTATCTGGTCACTGGTAAAATTAAGGAGAGGAAAGGAGTGGAATGAAAGTCAAGTTAAAAAAATTACTTGCATATCTGGTCTCGTTTGCTATTTGTTTGCCGATCGTATTTAGTGGCGTTTCGCCGGCTTTGGCGGCGCCGCCTCCACCAACTGCTGACAGAATGTCTGTAAGTGGTGCCACTGGTACTGGCGGAGCTTTTAAAATTGGAGACAGCGTAGTTGCTACTTATAAGACACCGAAGGTTGTAAGTGGCATAGATGAGGTGATATTCAAGGTTGTGGTTGACTTTGCTGAATTCGGAGGCGGACAAATTGATGCTGCTAGAAAATTAGACAGTCCGGATTCATGGGAATACTGGGAATGTTCTTACACTATAGCCTCCGGATCTATAGATTCCACCAACGCTGATATCTCGGTGCAAGTTTATGATTTCCTCACTCACACTCCAAGTTCATGGGTGAGCGACAATGAAGATCACACAGTTGACAACCAAGCACCTGTTGCAAGCGGAGCGGGAGTTATTTCTATTGAGGCCAAGAGCAATTCTAATTCTAATTCTACAAAACCCGCTGTTGGCGACACCATCAAGTTTGAGGTAGGGACTCTCACGGATACCACTGGCGACACGATAACCTACGAGGCTGATTTAAGCACGCCAACCGGTGGCAAAGTCGTTGCCGGAAGCGTTTCGAATCCGATTATCGAAGGTTCATTAAATGGCTCGAACAAGTTTTCTGTTTCGGCTGTCGATGATGCCGGTAATGTTTTCGCCGGTGCTCTTTGGACTAATTCGAAGATATTTGACACCACAAGACCGACATTGACCGGCGCCAGAACAATCTCTACAAATGAAATAGAAGCAAGCTTTAGCGAGGAGATCTACGAGAACTCGGTTGACACAGCGGACTTTGAGATTTCAAATCCCGATAAGGCGATCTCAAAAGTCGAAAAAACTGCAAGTAGCAAAGTCGAGATCACGACTACTTCCGCATTCTCAAGCGGCGCCACTCCGACGGTTGAAGTTGTCGATGATGGTGCGGATAGACTTTTTGATACTGCCGGCAATCTGGTCAATCTTCCAGCTCAAACGACTGCTACAGACGAAATTTTGCCTCAAGTCGGTCCCGATGTCACCGGACTTGTATTCAGCGAAGGAAAGAACGATTTAGGTGATTCATTGAGAGTTGGATTTTCCGAAAACATTCCTGTCTTTGGTTCAAGTGATGATTTTGGCATCATTTATGACGGCGATGGCGACTTTTCAACTTCTGCCGACCAAAGAGTTGTGCAAGCCATTTCGCTGTCAAATCCGGAAAGCGATAACACCGTCGATATTTCTATAGCCGATCAGTCTGGTGAAATTGATGCAGGTGGTAAGTTTAAAGTTGAAGTAAACGCTACGGGCAACGTCAAAGATGCTAGCGGTAATTTCGTTGATGCAAGTGCAAATACTGCCACATCGGATTTTGTTTCGACTTTTGATAGTTTTGCCCCGATAATTACTGCGGTTGGTTTAAACAAACAAAACGAAACAGTTGGAATTGGCGGCGAGATAATCGTTTTTGCCGAGCTTGACGATATTGCAAATGACAAATATCTTGATGAGATCGGCGGTACGTTTAACGGTACGATCCTAGATTTTGCTTTTAATCCGGCAACTTCGCGCTATGAGGTGAAGTATCAAGTTGTGGAAGGGGCAGGGGAGCTAAGCGGTGTTGAAGCGCTCGACATACAATTTAAAGACAGAGCCCAAAACATCTCAAATGTTAAAGCAACACAAAACAGTCAAGTTAATATAGACGGCGAGAGGCCGGATGCCCCAGTTGTCAGCGATCCAGCCCAAGCAATTATATTAAACAGTGATACTTACAAAATCTTGGGTAGCGCGCAATCTGGAACTAAAGTAGAGATTTACAGCGATCCAAATGCAGATGGGGACATTAGCGACGGAGCATTATCTGGAAGTGCCGATGTGACAGTTGCTTCTTTCTCAATAGAGGTTGATCTTTTGCAGGACGCTCAAAATAATTTTGTGGCAGTTGCAATAGACCAAGCGGGAAATAGAAGCGCTTTGGTTGTGTTGCCGACGATCGCAGAGGATTCAAGTCCGCCGGAGGCACCGTCAGGTTTCACGATTCGTCTCGAGGGAGATTATGTCGATCTTTCGTGGGAAAAGACGGAGGGAGCAATCTTTTATGAAGTTTGGAGAAGCGCCAGTCCCTACAAGTTGCTTGCAACTTTGGATGCGCAAAAACTTACTTATCGCGATAGCACTATTGAGAAAGGAAAAACATACTATTATTATGTCGCGGCGATTGATGGATCATTTAATCGATCTCAAACAGTCGAATTGTCGGTTAGTGTGCCACTTGCGACAACTGCATCTGCGACATCAACAGCGACGACGCAACAAACGCAAGAAACTCAAGAAGGAGTTGTGGTTCTTGCTCAATCCAACGACTACGTTTCTCCGATTGCTGTAGAAAAAAGCGAGCCGACGCCAACAGCTCAAGAGTCAGCGACACCTGAAGTAAAGGGTGTTCAAACCGAAGAAAGCGATGAGGGTGAGACATGGTGGCCTCTTCTCATTCCGGCGCTTGCAGTCTTGCTTTTTGGCGCAATAATTCCTCTAAGTGCTACAAGCGCGATAGCTGTTCCGATAGTCGGTGCGCTTGGTGCCATGGCGGTTGCGGCATATACGTCAGGATCTATGAAGTCATCGACGATGTATCTGCTTCTTGGCGCAGAAACAATTATTCTGCTTCTTCTCAATTACTACCTTCTCGGCAGACAATCGCAGGATAGCAACGGAAACGGCGTAGTAGAAACTGTCATAAGAGATACAAAAGAGGATTCCAAGGAGAAAGAATCATCCGATAAAAATCAATCAAAATCAAAAAATTCCAAGAACTCAAAGAATAAGAAAAAGAGAAGAAAATAGGTTCATCTTGACTTGCGAAGCCACATCTGCTACCCTAACAAGGTAGCAGATTGGTTTTTTATAAGAGTTTTGATCGCGCGGTGGAGCAGTGGTTAGCTCGCAAGGCTCATAACCTTGAGGTCGGAATCCTCCCCGCGCTACCAGATTTTTCTGTTGCCGGTTGGCGACAACAGAAAAATGTTTGGGAGTCGGGAGAACTGATTCGAAAGCCGGAGGCCGACGAGCCGAGGCGGGGTCGACGGCTTCGCCAGCAGGCGAAGACCGGTGACCGAATCCCTGTCGGTAGGATGGTTTGCGCCTTAGCATAAAGCTATCGTGGACAATTCATTTGACAGGCCAAGCCTCGCTCCTTTTGCAACCAGTTTCGCTTGGCAGGCCAAACTTTGCAAACCGATGATGATCTATTGAAGAGTATTTGCATAAAAAACAACCCGAAAGGGCTTTTTTGTTGTAAAGGGGGCTTTACATTTTATCTCTGAAAGGTAGAATATAGCTTGCAAGCAAAAGACAGCGTAGCTCAGTGGTTAGAGCGAGGGAATCATAACCCCTAGGTCGGAGGTTCAAATCCTCCCGCTGTCACCAAACTCCGCCAGCTCAGGGCTGGCTTCGCTTGGCAGGCCAAACATTCTCTACCCAAGATTGGCTTCCATCTTCGCACAAAGCTACGGCGGACAAGTCGCTTGACCGACCAAATCTAAGTAAATAATTATTTGACAAACAAAGAAACGAGGAGTTTGCCCAGCGAAGCGTAGCGAATTTGGGCGAGTCAATGCCCCGTAAAGCTTTTTTAGATAATAAACTAATGTATCAATCAGCATGAAAAAAATTACTCCGCAACAGATTAGGATGGTCGCAACTATCATTGTCATTTTTTTGATAGCCAGCGTTCTTTTTAACATGAATGGATCGCTATTTGGCGAAAAAACCGAGGAAAGCAATTTGACGGAAATCAGCAAACAATACAGTGCCGGAAATATCACCAAGGTAATTATTGATGGCAGTGAGGTGACGGCGCAACTCAAAGACGGTCGAAATCTCAAGACCTACAAAGAGCTTGATACTTCATTGAGCGATTATGGGATATCGCCGGAAGATGTAGAATATGAGGTAAAAAATCCCGACAGTGGCAGTTTTTGGCCGACTTTCCTTTCGGTCATTTTGCCGTTTCTGCTTCTTGGAGGATTCGTCTATTTCTTGATGCGACAAGCTCAAGGTGCCAATGTTAAGGCAATGAGTTTTGGAAAATCTTCAGCGCGACTGGCAAATTTAAAAAACAAAATTACTTTCGCTGATGTTGCTGGACTTCAAGAGGCAAAAGAAGAACTTGTCGAAGTCGTTGATTTTTTGCGCCATCCGGCCAAATATAAGGCAATTGGCGCCGAAACTCCCAAGGGTGTTTTGTTAATCGGTTCGCCGGGGGTAGGAAAAACGATGCTTGCCAAAGCGGTAGCAGGCGAGGCGGGAGTGCCTTTTTTCTCAATTTCTGCCAGTGAATTTGTGGAAATGTTTGTAGGGGTTGGCGCTTCGAGAGTTAGGGATTTATTCAATAAAGCCAAGCGAAACGCCCCATGCGTGATTTTTATTGACGAGCTTGATGCGATTGGTCGCCAGAGAGGCGCAGGACTTGGTGGAAGTCATGACGAGAGGGAACAGACCCTCAATCAAATATTGGTTGAAATGGATGGTTTTGATACCGATACGAGAGTGATTGTTTTGGCGGCAACCAATAGGCCTGATGTTCTTGATCCCGCTTTGCTTCGACCGGGAAGATTTGACCGAAGAGTGACTTTGAGTCTGCCTGATAAGAAAGAGCGCGAAGCGATTTTGGCGATTCACGGCAAAAATAAGCCACTTGAAAAATCAGTCGATCTCTCAAGAGTAGCTGGCAATACGGTCGGAATGAGCGGAGCGGATCTAAAAAATGTAATGAATGAAGGGGCAATTCTGGCGGCACGTGCCAATCAGAAAACAATCACCGAGAGCGATCTGATGAAGGCGATCGAAAAGGTGACGCTGGGGCCGGAGAGAAAAAGCAAAATAATGAGCCAGAAGGAAAAAGAAGTATCCGCCTATCACGAAGCTGGTCACGCGATTGTCGGCAAAATGCTCAAAGATGACGAGGAATTACAAAAAATTTCGATTGTCTCACGGGGGATGGCGCTTGGCTACACTTGGGCGATGCCGAAGGAAGATAAGTATATGCGCTCCAAAACCGAGTTTATAAATGACATTGCCGTTTTGCTTTCGGGTAGAGTAGCCGAAAAAATGATCTTCAACGAATTGACTACCGGTGCTTCAAACGATCTGGAGCGGGCGACCAAGATTGCCAGAAACATGGTTCAGGTTTATGGAATGAGCGAAGTGATCGGCCCCGTCGTAGTCGGTCAACGAGAAGAGCTGGTTTTTCTGGGACGCGAACTCGGTGAACACAAAAACTACAGCGAGCAAATTGCTTCACAGATTGACAGCGAAGTCGAGAAAATCGTACTCGAAGGCGAGAAGAGAGCAAGAGATATTCTTGGCAAAAACAAGGCGAAGCTTCAAAAGCTTACTAAGCTATTGATCGAAAAAGAAACCCTCGAGAGGGAAGAGATTGAGAAGGTGATTTAGAAATCTGGGGCAAGATTATTTGCACTATAGTGGCTGATGGTTGGTGCTACGCTGTCAATTGTCTTCATCTTTCGTAACACTTCTTACTACTCACCGTATCTCTCATAAATTGTTTTGATGTCTCAACTACCATGTTTTTTTCAGCGACTTGATATAAAGGTTTGTCCATAAAAGCCCTCCTAGACATTTTGATAATTCCGTTTATTGGTCCAAAATGAGGATCTCCCTTCAGGATGAAAGGAAGTTCTTTTTTTCTTTTTATACTGTAATATATTCTCTTGCCATCTCCGGAATATGCCCGAGGATCATGGTCGACCGTGACTGATTCGTAGATGTTTCTTACCGCTCCCCAAGTGCTATTGTATTCGGCGTAGAGTTTGAAGACCTTGGCTTGTGATCTTATCTCGGCATATCTTTCTGGCGTAACTTCAAATATGACTTCAAAGAATCCATCGGTTTTTCTTGCGATTGTCTTCTTGCACCCGTATCTATGATCGTATCCTTCCTTTGGAGTGAACAAATAAACACAAACGTGAATCGGGGCGCTGCCATTTTTTATCTCTCCATTGCTTTTTATGCTCTCTTGAGAAGTCGCGATATATCCAGAAAATTTTATTGTTACATTTTTGTTCTCGTTTTTGACAAAGGGTCTTTTATCGACAAATTCATTAAGCTCTTCTAGAATTTCATCGGCCTGCTTGTTAAATTTTTTGACGTTGTTAATTCCGTAAAAACCCCTTAATAAAATTTTATCTTCGAGTATATACGAAGATTTAAACTGATCTTTCAAATAATTCAAAAGTGCAATGTTATTGTATTGGGTTTCTGGATTTTCAAATCCCAAAAAACCATTAGCTGATTCTATCTTGAAATAACCGGTATTTGCTTCCTTGATTTTTTTCAAAAGTTCGACGATCTGATTGTGTTTTTTTTGCAAGGATTCCACATCTTCTCTGCCGGTGTTTGCTTTTTCTATCCTTTCCCTCACCTCTTCGCATCTCTTGAGCATTTGCTTCTCTTTTTCGGGATCCTTCACGTTTTTTGGATTTTTGGCATAATCTCGATACTCCCCGTAATATTCACCGATTTTTTTTGCCAAATCCTTGCCTCCATTACCGTGCAATCCAGTAAGCTCTGAATAAAGAGTATTTTGATTTTTTTCATCCTTAGGAAGATTTTCGCTTGCGGGAATTGTTCTTATCTGGCCTTTTGCGTCTTTATAAACCCACCCTCCACCCAATTCTGTCTTGATATCTCTGATTATCCTTTCTTTTCTCATCTTCGTATCGCCATGAAGATCGTACTTACCAAGATGTTTCCTCATATGCGCGACCGCCGCTTCATTAAATTCCAGCCAGCAGGGTCCGACCACGGAAACCTTGTCCTTGTCTCCGCTTAGAATGTCTTCCTCATCATTACTTGAATCCTCAATGTTCCCGCTTCCATTGCTTGCCGGCGCGACAAGCGCCTGTTCATCGGGACTACCAGCTGCTGTGTTACTACTTGGATTCGAACTGCTTGATGAACTTGTTTTTTTTGCTTGCGCTTGTCGCTCCTTGGCCTGCTTGGCCAGTTGTGCCTTCCTCTCTTCCTCTGCTTTTTTCTGGTCGGCGGCGGTAGTATTTTCTTTGGTCAGCGTCGCTCCGGTGAGAGTTTTGTAGTCTTCGCTTGGACCAAAACACCCCTTGCCCTTTCGCGCCAAAGACGATTGCAAAATGACGGTCCGCTCGAGAATTTCATCTTTTGAATTTATTCTGGCGACCAGAGCGTCAAATTCGTTTTTATTAGCGACAATATTTAATTTCTCGTTTTGCGACTTAAGAGAGGGTAGAAAATCTTTTGCAAATTTCTCCGGATCGCTTGGACCGCAAATTGCCGAGCATTTCCAGGTTCCACTTGGCATCTTGTCCGTGTATTTGCTGTGCGATCCCTTTTCGGTTGGGGTAGTTGAGTGTGGATAATTGTTTATTCCGTATAGCACTTCGCCTTCTTTACAGGATGCGCTCTTGCTGCTGGCTTCAATTTTCAGTCCGAGGGAGGTCAACGCGGTGTCTTTGGCCTCAATAGTTCCGTAAATTATTGAAATAACAAAAACAACAAAAGCGATGCCCACTAAAAGATAGACAGCTAGGTTCAAGCCCTTAGGTGCAACACCTCCTTTTCTCATCAATCTTATTTTACCATTTTTTTCATATTAATTTAAATAAACTACTTTTTGTGATAACTTGAAGCTCATGGAGATTGAGAAAATATCAAACGAACATCTAACGATCAAATCACTTACAGATAGTGCAGTGGCGTCGGTTCCCGGGCTTTTCAAGAGATCAACCGAGGAGCGATCGTGAGTGATTTGCTTTCAGGATTAAACGACAGACAAAAAGAGGCGGTGCTTGCCGGTGATGGTCCGGTTCTCATACTTGCCGGAGCGGGATCGGGTAAGACGCGAGCGCTTACCCATCGCATTGCCTATTTGATCAGGGAAAGAGGCGTCTCAAGTAACAATATTTTGGCGGTCACCTTTACAAACAAAGCGGCCAAGGAGATGGCGCAAAGAGTAGAGATACTGCTTCGAAGCAGCGAAAAAAACTCTACCAAGGGGCGTTTTTTCATGCCCTATCTTGGAACTTTTCATGCCATTTGCGTTAAAATATTGCGTCGCGAGATTGACAAATATTCTTCACGTGGTTCAAACTTTACTATTTATGATCAAAGCGATTCTCTAAATGCCGTCAAACAGGCCATGAGAAAGCTAAATATATCGGAAAAAAGTTACAATCCGCGCGCGATCAGATCATTTATTTCTTCGGCAAAAAGTGAACTCATCGATGATAAGGATTACAAGAAATATGCGTTCGAGCATTTTCAGGAAATTGTCTCGCAGGTTTACAGCGAATATCAAAAAATCTTAAGAAGTGGTAATGCTCTTGATTTTGACGATCTGCTGATGGTGACGGTTGAGATACTAGAAGCAAATCCGCCGCTTCTGCAAGAGTATCAGGAAATTTTCAAATACATTTTGATCGATGAATATCAGGATACAAATCACGCACAATATCGTCTTGTCAAAAATTTAGCTCAAAAGTATCGTAATATTTTTGCAATAGGGGATGATTGGCAGTCCATTTATTCGTTTCGCGGAGCCAAATTTCAGAACATACTCGATTTTCAAAAGGATTACGCCGATGCCAAAATCATCTATCTTGAAGAAAACTACCGTTCGACTGAGCCAATTTTGCAGGCGGCGCAGTCGGTGATAAAAAATAATGAGGTGCGATCAGACAAAAACTTATTTACCAAAAATTCTAGTGGGGCGCCGGTGACGGTTATATCCTCTGAAGAAAAATTAAGGGAAGTAGATTTTATTTTGGATGAGATAAACTCCTTGTGCCTAGGGGAGGGGAGGCGCTACAGCGATTTTGCAATCTTGTATCGCACCAATGCCCAGTCCCGTCCGTTTGAGGAGGCACTGGTCAGGCGGGCGATACCATACAGGATATACGGTTCGATCAAGTTTTATGAAAGAAAAGAAGTAAAAGACATTATTGCTTATCTCAACTATCTGCAAAACCCAAATGATCTGGTTTCTCTCTCGAGGATAGTCAACGTTCCCGCCCGGGGAATCGGCGAAAAAACACTTTCCAAAATAATCGCCTCTCCTCAAGACGCAAAAAACATTGAGAAATATGCAAGTTTTTTGAAATTAATAGATCAAATAAAAGAAGAAATTGTTAATCTCGTGCCCCAAGAGGCGATTGAACGAGTGATCGAAAAAACGCGCTATAGAGAATTCATAAATGACGGGACAATAGAGAGTCAGTCGCGTCTTGAAAACCTTGAGGAGCTCAAAGCTGCCGCCTCATCGTATGAAAAATTAAATGATTTTTTACAAAATGCTGCTTTGGTTAGTGACGTTGATAAACACGGAGAAGAGGGGGACGTCTTGACGTTGATGACCGTTCATCTCTCCAAAGGCCTAGAGTTCCCGGTTGTTTTCATCTCTGGTCTTGAGGAGGGACTTTTACCGCACTCACAGTCGCTTGACGATCAAATTGCTCTTGAAGAGGAGAGGCGACTTTTTTATGTGGCGATGACACGGGCAATGGAGCGTCTCTACATCCTTCATTCTAGATGTAGATTTGTTTATGGGTCATTTCAGTATTCCATGCCCTCGAGATTCATCGATGAATTACCGGAAAGTATTGATTCGTTAGAGATTTAGTGGAATTTTAATATTTATTTTGCTTGTGATATTGTAAAAGATACAAATGAAAAAACTCTTTATATTCTTATTTTCACTGGTGGCGGTTTTCTTTGTGTGCCTTGGTTTAAAGGGGGGAGGGGCAAAAGCGCAAGCCAATTTTGATAAGAATTTTTTTCTCGGACGCGCTTATCAATTAGTTAATTTTTCCGCTGATGAGCGCATTGTCGAACCTCAAATTAATTTTTTAGTAGCTGGTAACAAGGGCGGATTGGGGCAGTTTGATGTCGATGATAAAGATAGGGTGGTCAAGATTGTTGACCCCGATATTTTTCTGGGTGGAGTAGTGGCGATTTTCCGTGCTCCAAACTATACCATAAACGATGCTGGCAAAAAGACCCAGATAAAAACTTTTAAAGGGGGGGTGGAGGGGATTTTAAGCGAAGCCGGAGTTGAATTAGCGAAAGAGGATAGGGTAGAGCCGCCACTTGGCGACTCGATCGAGGGAATTTCACAAATAAAAATAACCAGAGTGGAGGAGACCGAGCTTGAAAAATTTGAGACACTCCCCTATCGGACTGTTGAAATTGACGACCCAAATTTAGAGCGTGGTATCAGAAAAGTTTCTCAAGATGGAAAAATCGGTCAAAAACGACTCCTCTACCTCGTGCGTCGCGAAAATGGTGTCGAAGTTTCAAGGGAAAAAATATCAGAAAATATTGTCGAAAAACCCGTCGATAAAATTATCAAAAATGGCACCAAAGTAGTGGTTTTGAGCTCTGTCAGGGGCTATGCGACGATCTACAACCCCTCTTATTGCTCGGTAGTCAGTGTAAACTACAAAAAAGGGACATTGGTGAGGATAACAAATCAAGCGAATGGAGTTTCGATTTTAAAAACTGTTGATTGCACTTGGGGAACCGCCTCTCACCCATCTGGAGTGGTTCTTGATCTATCAAGACCGGTGCTCGCGGAACTTAAGTATAACGGCTCAGGCAAAGGCCCGATGGTTCTGGTGGAGGAAATAAAAAAATGAGTACTGCGGCTAAGGGTAGTTTGGAGGGCGGTTTTGTCGCCAAAAAGTCATTTGGGCAAAATTTTTTGCACAATGAGAAGATTATAGACAAAATTATCCAAACGGGTGAAATTTCAGAAAATGATGCAATTTTAGAAATAGGGCCCGGTCATGGAGCGTTGACAAAAAAACTTGTCCTCTCGCCTGCTCGAGAAATTATTCTTTGCGAAAAAGACGATTTTTTATTTGAAGAAATTAAAAAAAAGTATGATTTGAAAAAAACCAAAGTGATTCATCAAGACGCTTTGACTCTAATCCCCTCTTTGATTGTGCGCAAGCCATTTAAGGTAATCTCGAACCTTCCATACAATATCTCCTCCCCTGTCATCATCTCTCTGTTGTCGGTTTGTCCAACCACTCCCGATAAAATGGTTTTGATGTTGCAAAAAGAAGTTGCGCAGCGCCTGATTGCTCCCGTCGGCGATTCAAATCGCGGTTGGTTGACTGCTCTGGTAGAAATGGTTTGTGAGGCGAGAATAGCCATTGATGTATCTAGATATAATTTTACGCCTGTTCCCAAGGTGGAATCCAGTGTTCTCGAGATGAAAAACATTGTTATGCCACGGGATTTTTCCGTCAAGCAGGCGATCAGGGTTTTGAAAGCGGGGTTTGTCTCAAAGAGGAAGAAAATAAAAAACTCACTCTTTGGTTTTTTCAAAGTTCCCCAAGAAAAAGTTACAAGCTTGAGCGATAAATACAAAATAGATATCAACCTTCGTGCTGAAGATCTAACAAAAGAAAATTGGATCGATTTGATCCGAGAGTTTAAGGATTTGGGTTTAATTTAGGATTTGATTGAGGCCGTATCCGAGCAGAGCCCCCAGGATCAAGTCGCCCAAATCGCCGCTTGCGGAAATGTAGGTTGAGGAATTGTCGCCGTAAGACGAATATGAGGCGTACAAGGAATCGTCTCCCGAATAACTACCCCATGGTTGGTTGATCGGCCAAAAATAACCTGAACGCGGATATATTTGGCATTCCGGCCGAGCCACCAAACTTTGCATCAGGACGCAATTTTTGAACCAGTCGTTATAATCGCTGTAGTTTCCCGGATAATTTGTTCCCCAAGGATAATAGCCACTTTGATTCAGATATCCACCGGTTAAAGTATTGGTCTGATTACCAAGCCCTTGTCTGTACCATGGGTCAAGCAAGGAGTTCGAGGTAAGACCGCCTAATCCGCCAGTTTGACAAGTATTCAGCGAGTCTCCTGGAGGTGCCCAAGTGCCGTCAGCCAATTGTTGCCAATCGGCTCCGCTGTTTTCCTTGCAGGAACCCACTTCGTAGTTTGTGGCTTGAGTCATCTTTCCCCAGTAAAGGATTTGCGGAGGAATCTCGTATCGATTTGAAGCCAAGACGCTTGAGTTTGGCGCTAAAACGAGAACAAGTGCGAAAATAGTCAATAAAAAATACTTTTTCATTAATACAATTATAGCATATTTATTTGACTGTCACTGATTTTGCAAGATTTCTGGGCTTGTCAGGGTCGAATTTTTTCTCAAGAGCAATGTAGTAAGCCATCAGCTGTGGATAAACGATCGAAGCGATTGGGCTGTAAAAGCCGTTTTTTTCAATCGGCAAGTATTGTTCAAACACCTCGTTGTTGCGATAGTTTATTCCGATGACATCTGCTCCCCTCGCCTTCACCTCCATTGCATTTGAGATAATTTCCGCCTCGCTTTCATCATCACTAGCAAAAATTATTACTGGAACACCTTTTTCTATCAGGGCAATCGGCCCGTGTTTTAGGTCACCTCCCGCAAAGCCTTCGGCGTGAATGTAGGATACCTCTTTAATTTTCAAGCAGGCCTCAAGTGCATTGGGATAGTTGATCCCCCTCCCAAGAGCATAGATATTTTGCGCTTTTGCCAATGATTTTGACATTTTCTTTATTTTTTCAAGAGATTTTTTGCTCAATATTTTTTCGATGTCTTTTTTGGCAATCCCGAGCACTTTTTTGGCATTTGAAATTTTGCCTGAAAGCGCTCCTGAAATCATCACGAACATAGCCATTTGTGATACATAGGCCTTTGTCGAGAGTACGCAAATTTCAGGGCCGGCTTTGGTAAGAAGAGAGAAGTCGGCGGCACGCATTAGACTTGAGCCCATGACATTGACCAGAGCCAAAACTTTGGCACCGGCGCTATGAGCTGATTTTACCGCTTCTAGAACATCGGCGGTTTCACCAGACTGGGAAACGCAAATGACCAGATCACCTTTCTTGAAAAGCGGAGCGAAATGGTGCAGTTCTCCGGCTGAAATCGGCTGAACCATTATCTTATTGATTTTGGCAAGTAGATAAGAGCCGTACATTCCGGCGTGCAGAGCGGTTCCGCAAGCAACAACATATACCCTCTTGGCTTTTTCGATCATCTTGGCCGCTTTGTCGAGCTCCCCTTTTCCCATACCGATAGTTTTTTCAATCACTTGTGGTTGTTCAAGCATCTCCTTGATCATGAAATGTGGATGACCGCCTTTTTCGGCTTCAGTGGCATCCCATTTAATCGTTGTGATTTTTGGCTTGACAGTCTTGCCGGAATTGACGTTTTTGATTTCGTATCCACCCTTAATTTGATCACTGATAGCGACCATCTCAAATTCTTCCAAGAATACAACTTTGTTCGTGTACTTGAGAAATGCCGGCACATCGCTTCCGAGAATTGTTTGATCCTTGCCGACACCCAAAACAAGTGGCGAACCTTTGCGCGCCCCGATCATCAACTTTTCATCTTCAAAAATTATTCCCAAAGCGTAGCTTCCTTGAAGTTTTTTGAGCGACTGACGGACTGCTTCGGTTTTGTCCTTTGTTATTTTGAGTGTTTGCTCGATAAGGTGGGCGATTACTTCTGTGTCGGTTTGCGAGACAAATTTATGACCTTTTTTTTCTAGATCACTGCGAAGCTCCTGATAGTTTTCGACGATACCATTGTGAACAACGGCGATTTTTTTATCGCAGGAAAAATGTGGATGTGAATTTGTTTCTGTGACACCGCCGTGAGTAGCCCATCTGGTGTGACCGATACAGATTTCTCCACCAAATTTGGGCAAATCTCTTTTGAGATCAAATCCGCCGATCTTTCCCACCTGTTTGTGCTTGATTAATTTGCCTTCGCCGACCGCTGCTAAGCCCCACGAATCATACCCCCTGTATTCCAATCTCTTGAGTCCGTCAACAACTACTTCCGCCCCGTTTTTATTTCCAAAATATCCGACAATTCCGCACATAATTTGCCTCCACTCCTGTGTGGCACTCCCGCGAAAGCGAGAAGCCAACTCAGGAAGCCCGTCCGTTGCGCAATCTGTTTTTTAAAAAAGGAACGATAACCTGTTTCTAAAAAAGATTAAGCGAAGGAGGGCGTCTATTATTTTATAAATATTTGCCAATCTGTAACCTTGATTTTTAACTCATCGCTACAATTTTTTTCTTCCAATTTATAATTTACATTCTCACTTTTCTATTTTTTTGATTTTTTGTCAATAAAAAAACGGAGGGGCCGAGCATTATGTGTGATCAACGCTCGGCCCCGTAGTTCCTGCTGTGTCATCCGATCGTCTGGAGGGAAAAGCGTCTCCAGGCGAAGTCGAACGCCTCTCCTTTGAGCCAGGGTTCGACGTCATCATCTTCCACCGCTCCCGACGCTCTTGATCCCATCACAGTCAGTGTTTCTCTGTCGGAAAGGATGAGGGTTTCTTGCTGATTTGAAGAGATGCCGAAGAAGTCCATTGCTCGCCTCGAAGTGAAGTTGGCGAGCCACTGTGCCCCGAGATCTCGCTCGATTGCAAGCCGAGCAAGCACATATGGCCCCGCCGGATAGCTGGCGCAACCAGCCGGAGGCGGAGTTCGTCGTTTGTCTTGTGCACTGTGGGGAGCGTAGTCGCTCCCGAAGAAAATGCGCGGATTGTTGCTACAAGCGGTCTCGATCAGCGCCTGGCGGTCCTCCTCACTCTTGGCGATGGGTCTGCACCAGTTGTGAGGATTTGCAATCCACTTATAGGTGAGGTCAAGTACATCATCCGTGGTCATAGTCAGATGATGAGGCGTGATCGTGGCGGCGACATTGGCAAACGGCTCGATGGCTTTGAGCGCTTCTCTCGTTGAGATGTGCTCGAAGACCATCTTGAGTCTGGGGTAGCTCGCCGCCAGATTGCAGAACGTCTCGATGAACTCTTGTTCCGCGCCAAGCGCCCAATCAATCGTCGAGCCATCCGGCCCCGGGGGCATCTCGCAGTGGACCTGCAAGACCAAGCCCAGGTCACTCATCTTTTCCAGCACCCCGCTTTCCGCTAGGGACTCGGGATTGGTTACTCCGTGGTGCGAGTTCGTCGTCGCGCCACTAGGCATGTACTTGGCCGACACGGCGCCGCAGGTCGCCCATGCAGCGATTTGCTCGGGAGTTGTCTCATCACCAAGCATAGGCACTGGCATGACCGTCATCTTTCGCTCCAGAGAGGCGAGATGACGTCCGGTCTCCCACAGGTAACCCCTGATCCCTGCTTCGTCGAGGGGCTTCTCGAGGTTGAGCATCGCGCAGACTCTGCCGCAGAACAGCGAGGTCTGTGCGATTGCACCAAACATCTTGATCCCTTCCCGCAAGTGGACGTGTGGGTCGAAAAAGACGGGTGTCTCTATGCGCATCGCAATCTTCCTTTTTCATTTTCAAATGTACGACAGCCGCGTGGAGCGTATCAGAAAACGAATAAAAAATCCATAGATCGCGGAGAAAATTTTAAATAACTACTATTTAAATAACCACTAATTAAATAACTACTAATTGATAAATCCCTCATTCGCGACGCTCACGCGATCTATACATCAAAGAACCTCTATTTACACCTCGTAGGTGTAAATGTGGTAAAATGTTTATATGCAAGTTAGGAAGGATGAGCTTGTAAATGGTCAAATTTATCACGTATTTAGCAGGAGTATTGCTGGATTCGTAGTATTTAATACAAGCGACGAGTATGCAAGGATGATCGATTTATTAGATCTTTTTCGTTATCGAAATTTTACGCATAAATATGCAATTTATAAAAAACTGACCGTTAATAGTCAGATTGCAATAAGGGAAAATTTAATAAATTCTGAAAGAAGTGTAGAAATTATTGCCTATTGCATTATGCCAACTCACATTCATCTTGTTCTTAAACAGATTGAATCCGAGGGGATTTCAAAGTTTCTTGCGAAGGTTCTTAATAGCTATAGCAGATATTTTAATACAAGACATAAAAGAACGGGTCCTTTGTGGGAGGGGCGCTTCAAGAGTGTATTGGTGGATAGGGATGAGCAATTGCTTCACTTGACTCGCTACCTGCACCTGAATCCGACATCGGCAGGCTTAGTCGATAATCCAGAAGATTGGGACTATTCTTCATACAATGAATATATTGATCCAAGTAGCGGCCAAAATCTTTGCGATGTCGGCGATCTGTTTGATTTATCTCCTGACCAATATCAATTATTTGTTAATGAAAGAAAAGACGACCAAAAAACACTATCTTTGATTAAGGCGGTTTTGATAGATAATTACAGCGGATGACCATTTACACCTACGAGGTGTAAATGGTGGTTATTGCAAATACGAGTGATGATATTTGAGAAATTTTTCGATCAATTGCTTTGCTTCTTCGCGGTTTTTGACCCACTTGATATCACCAAATCTTCTAAACCACGTCAGCTGGCGGCGGGCTAAAGCGTGGGTTTTGTATTTTATGTTCTGTTTTAATTTTTCAAGATCATTTTCTGACCACTCTGCATTAGTGATAAACTCGCTCACTAGGCGGTAATTTAGGCCTATTGATTTTAGCCAATTTAAATCAACGCCTGACTCGACTAGTCCTCTCACCTCTTCCAAAAATCCATTCTCAAACCATTTTTCGACATTTTTATCAATTTTTTCATAAAGATAGAGGCGGGGGAGGTCGATCGCTATCTGAAGAACTTCAAAATTTGGAGTCTCTCTTGTGGCTAAACTCCCCTCTTGAGCTCTTTCAATCGCTCGAATCACTCGCCGAGGATTATTTAAATCAATTTTTGTTTCACTGATTTTTATTTTATTGTAAATTTCCTGTAACTCCTTTAGTATCTTTCGATCCAAATCCGATCTTTTATATTTTTTTATTTTTAGATTATCATTTTGATTTTTAATTTTTGATTTTTGCTGACAAAATCCTTCTATCAACGATTGAACATACAGCCCTGTTCCGCCGGCAATAATTGGCAATTTGCCTCTTTTTGTTATCTCTCGTATAGCTTTTTCCGCCCGATCCTTCCAGTCAAAAAGAGTAAATTTCTCCCCTGGCGGGGCGATGTCAATGAGATGATATTTTATCTGACCGTAGTCCGATAAATCCTTGTTAGTACCGATATCCAAACGGCGATAAATCTGTCTTGAATCAGCCGAAATTATTTCACCATTAAATTTCTTCGCCATTTCAATGGCAAGAGCGGTTTTTCCGCTTGCGGTTGCCCCGACTACGCAAATAATTTTAGTTTTTTCCATAATGGATATTTATAGCACAAGCTTGGGTCATTATCAATCAAGAAGGGCGCGGCGTTATGCCGCGCCCGGAACGCCCTCCGAGATCCAGCCTTAACCCTGACTCATACCACGTCCTTGCCGAGATGAGGTCATGAGCTCATCCACCTCCTATGTGTTTCGATGAGCAGGGTTGCGACAACCTCATCTGCAGTGTAGGCTTTATCTCGGTAGAATTCGGTGCATAGCAACATGTTGCCCCACCTGCGATTTGCTGCCACCCACTCAACGACAAACACCGCCTGCCTCTCATCGCACAGGACCACCTTGCTGATCGGCCCCTCTTCGATCAAGAACCTACTTGGTGCATACGCAGCATGGTGCGCTTGGGCCAGTTGGCGGGCAATTTCCTCTGCCTGCGCCAGAATTGCCTCGAACTGTTCGCGGGTTTGTTTTACAACCACAGGCATGCCCATTTGCCAGCACTCCCTGTTCTCAGGATTATCCGACTTTGTGGCAATGTTCGCATTTTTTCCTTTTTTTATCAAGATGTGCTTAAATTATCTTAATGTCTGAACTCTCCAAAATAAATTCGGTTGTAGCAGTCGGACTAGAGCCCGAGCTAGTTGAGGTTGAAGTCGATTCTGGCGCGGGCATTCCATCCTTGGTTGTGGTTGGTTTGCCGGACAAGGCGGTTGAGGAATCGAAGGAAAGAGTCCGTCTTGCAATAAAAAATTCCGGATTCTCTTTTCCTCAAAAGAAAATTGTGGTCAATCTTGCACCGGCTGATGTGAAAAAAGAAGGTCCTCTTTATGATCTGCCAATCGCGATGGGTGTTTTGTCCTCGGGAGGTTTCATTGATTTTGAAAAGATCAAAAATATTATTTTTCTTGGAGAATTATCTCTTTCCGGCGAAGTCAAGCCGGTTAAAAGCGTTGTTCAAGCGGCAATTTTGGCAAAGAGAAAAGACATGCCTCTCGTGGTTCCCAAGGACAATTTCCTTGAGGCTTCGCTGATTCCCGGAATTAGAGTTTTGAGCATTTCTCATATCAAAGAGCTTTTAGAGAAAATACTCTCTGACGATCAGCCGTTTGAAAAAACACAAAAAATTAAACTTGATGAGGCGGATTATGATGAGGAGTTTGATTTTGCAAATATTGTCGGACAACATCAGGCGAAAAGAGTTTTGGAAATTTCTTCCGCAGGTGGACACAATATTTTGTTTTCAGGCTCTCCCGGCGCGGGCAAAACGCTTCTAGCCAGATCGATGATTTCGATACTGCCTCCTTTGACCGAAGAAGAGGCGCTTGAACTAACCAAAATTTACTCTGTCGCCGGAATGCTTTCCAAGCTAAATCCAATTGTCAAAACGAGACCTTTTCGCTCGCCTCATCACACCACTTCTCCAGTTGCAATAATAGGAGGAGGAAGCAATCCGAGACCGGGAGAAGTTTCGCTGTCGCACCGTGGAGTCTTGTTTCTCGACGAGCTTCCTGAATTTCCCAGATCTGTACTTGAGGCGTTACGCCAACCTCTCGAGGATGGTTTTGTGACGATTTCGAGAGCGCAGGGGACGCTCAAATTACCCGCCGATTTTATCTTGGTAGCTGCCCAAAATCCCTGTCCCTGCGGGTATCTTGGCGATCCCAAGCATGAATGCACCTGTCCGATGAACAAGGTGCTCTCATACAAAAGAAAAATTTCCGGCCCACTTTTGGATAGGATTGATTTGCATCTGAATGTTGGGCCTATCGACAAAGGCTCGCTTAAACAAAAAACAACAGCAGAGTCATCACGGGAAGTATCAAAAAGAATTATTAAGACGCGCATCATTCAGCTTGAGAGGGCTAAAAAGCTTTCAAAATCGGGAAAGCTCAACTCTGTTTTGTCAAAAAAGGACTTGGAAGAAGTTGCACCGCTTGATTCATCGTGTGAGTTATTTTTGGAGAGTGCTGGCGAAAAGCTTGCATTATCTATGCGTTCTTTGATAAAGGTTTGGAGGGTGGCGCTAACAATCAGTGATCTTTCCGGAGAGCAAAAAATTAAAAAGGAACATCTTGCGGAGGCTTTGGGGTATAGGCATAAACAGGATGCGATTTATGGATCATAAACTATCTGAAAACTTTAGGGGCGTCAGAATATTTTCCAGCGAAAAAGCTGATGGACCGATGAATTTCCGGCTAGGCGGAAAAGAGCGCGTCGAGCAATTTATCAAATCGCATAATTTTTTTGTTCCCAGTGTCAGCTGTGAGCAGGTTCATGGCAATGAGATTGTCTTTGCCAAAGAGCCGGGCCACTTTGCTAAGACGGATGCCGCTCTTTGTCGCGATAATTTTGCTGTCATTACCAGATCGGCTGATTGTTTGCCCTTGATGATTTTTGACAAAAAAAGCGGAATAATCGGTGCTGCGCACGTCAGCCGGAAAAATCTTAGTGATTCGATCATAAAGAATTTTTCTAAAATGCACCAAGAAAACGGAGGGGACGTTGGTTCTACGGCAGTTTTTTTGGGCCCTCACATAAGAAAACAAAACTACAAAATCAACAAAGAGGGCGTCAGTATTTTGCAAAAAGGTCTCTTTGGGAAATTTTTGGATAAAGAAGGTTTTTTTGATCTGACCGAAGCGGTTATTTTCGCTCTTGAGAATGAAGGCTTTTTGCGAGAAAATATTGAAGATTGCAAAATAGATACTTTTACAACCGATAGCTTATACAGCTATCGCCGTGATGCTTTGCATTCGCAGGTAAATGTTTTTGCTACTGTTATTATAAAAGATAGTAAAAATGACAAAGTCTGAAATAGAAAAAAAGAAAAAGCGCGGTCAACTGCTTTTCTTGTTGATATCGATAGTCTTCATCATCGTTTTTGTTTTTAAATTCAGCGAGCTTTCAAACACAGTAGAACTTTTGATGAGCGGCTCCGTTTTTTTTCTACTGTGTGTTATTGCTCTGCAAGTGCTTTCGATTATAAATAGAGGAGCGCTATATCACAGTGTGTATGACTATTTTGGGGCAAGAGATACTTTGAGACGGCTGACTTACCTCTCTCTTTCTTCAAATTTTATAAATCTCGTTGCCCCGGCTGGCGGTTTGTCCGGTATGACTATTTTTATTTCTGAAGCAGAAGATCAAGGGATGAGCAAAAGCAGGGCAATTTTTGTAAATATATTTATTTACTTTCTTATATACTCGGTATTTATTGCTGCGCTTCTTTTTGGGCTTTTCTATTTATTTTTCAATCATCAGCTTCAAAAATACATCATTATAACGGCGGCGATTCTTTTTGGAATGATTGTGGTAATTTTATTTGCAGCGATTATTGCTTTTGAAGGAGCGTCGAGGGTCAAAAATGTGATAGGATTTATTGCAAAGCTTGTGAACTCCGTAGCCGGTTTTTTGCAAAGAAGGAAAATTATCATTAGCAACACCGATGTTCATGTGGTAAGTGAAGAAGTCCATGAATGTATCAAGATTCTCAAAAGAAAATCAAAAGGATTGTTCTTGCCGGTTCTTCATGTTTTTCTGCTGGAGGCGATAGACGTTATCACTCTTTATTACTTGTTTCTCTCTTTTGGGTATCCCGTTTATCCGGGGGTTTTGATCACCCTGTATTCTGTCGGAGTGCTCTTTTCACTTGTTTCTATCACACCAAGTGGCTTAGGGATTGTTGAAGCGACAATGATTTTGGTGGCCGCCGGATTGGGTATCCCGGTTGAGCTGGCGAGCGTTGTGGTAATTGGATATCGACTGGTGACATTCTGGCTTCCGTTTTTGCTTGGATATTATTCATTTAGGAAGATGCAGAAAGAAAAGATAATTCATCTTGAAAATGGTTCTGCTTGATCAGGTCGGCGACGATTCTTCTAAACTCAAATCTTCACCCGTTCCGCGCAAAAAAACTTTTTTTGCATCCCTCGTATCAAATATTTTTTCCATTTTAGTTTTTTCTGCAATAGTTTTTGTTTTTATAAATTTTCCGGCATTTTTGCTTATATCTAAATTTAAAATTTCGCCCCAGTCTGTCGCGATACAGGGGGCCGAATCGAGCAACACTAATGAACCGACTGAGGTAAAGCAGTTTGAAGACAACACAATCTTTATTCCAAGGATTGGCGTCAAGGCGCCGATTATTTGGGATGTCGGGAGCGGTGAGGTGATGGATAAACTTCAAAACGGGGTTGTCCACATTGAGGGGACGGGGCACATTGACGAGCAAAAAAATACATTTTTGACCGGACACAGTTCAAACTATTGGTGGCGTGGAGGAGACTACAATAGCGTCTTTGCGCTTTTGCCACAACTGGAGAAAGGCGACGAGATATTCGTCACTTACCATGGTAAGTTGGAGAAATTTACCGTTAGCGACAAGAAAGAAGTCAAAAAACAGGACGTAAGCGATTATCTATTGTCAGATAAAAAGCAATTAACGCTTATGACTTGTGTGCCGGTGGGGACAAACTTGAGGAGGATGCTTATTTTTGCCAATTAAATATTATTTGTTAAGTATAATAAAAACGCATATAATGAAATAAAGGAGGGATGTGTCAAAAACGTGGCTTTATGTTTTTGTGTCAATCGTTGTATCTGCAATTTTGACAGCCCTTATTACTTATTATTTGGTAATTAATTTAGTTTCTGCCGATGTCGCCACTACTTCTTCCAATCTGGCGCAAGCCGATTTAAATAAAGACGGTCGAGCTGACGAAAAAGACTTTGCCGCTTTTATGACTTGCTGGAACAAGTACAATAAGGAGGCCAGTATCGAAGGTTGTGCTTCTTGCGACATCACCTCTGACTCTGTTATTAATGCAGTTGACTTTGCTTATTTCGCTTCTGCTTGGAGGAAGTCGGGTAAGCTGATGAGTATAGATCTTGATCTTGACGGAAAACTTAATGATCTCGATTATGCGATTTTGAAGGATTGCTGGAACAAGTATAATCAGACAAAGGCAATTTCCTCTGCATGCTCAAGAGCAGACATTGATTCAAGTGGAGCGATTAACGCGGTCGATGTAGCCGTTTTTGCGCAATTGTGGCGCTATGGGGGAATGAGCAGAATCGGTGATCTTGACGGAAATAAAAAAGTAGAAAAGAATGATAATGACAAGTTCAAAAGTTGCTGGGATCAATTCAATACGAGCAAGACAATGAGTTCCGGCTGTAAGGTGTGCGATCTAAATTCGGATAAAAAAATTGACGCGATAGATTATAATAAGTTTGTAGCATCTTGGAGGGTTTATAATAACTAACAATAATCAAAACTGTGTGCTAAAAATGTTGAGTATTGTGCTTTTGCTTACTCTATTTTGCGTTACTGCGTTTCCAATGCTTTCTACAGCTCAAGAAACGGAGCCGCCCTATGACCTGCCTCTTGTAGATTCTACTGCGACAGTGACGCCTACAGCCACGTCAACAACTCGCTCCTACGCGACTTCGACTCCAACCGTCAGCTATTACACAACAACCACCGCCACGGTAAATGAAATAACTGCCGAAGATGAGGCGGAAACCGGCGCAGAAGTTTATATTTTGGCCGCCCTTTCACTTGTAGCCGGAATGGGAATATTTTTCATCAAAAAGTATTACGATATAAAAAGATACTCCATCTAATCAACAAACAGCCTGTGAGAGTCCAAGGTACTTGTTGTGTTACTCCGGAAATAGAAAAATAATTTTAAGTTTTCTATTGATGTTTATCTATTCCAGGGGCGGTCGGGATTTTTGCTCAAAATGTAATCGTATCTATTTTGGGCGTTACCGCTTTTGTCGAGCGGAACTCCACCCGAGTAAATAGTTCCGGAGGTGTCTCCGTATTCATTTAGGCCATTTTTTACAATCCAGCTAGATATCTTTGATTTTTCTTCGTCTGTAAGCAGGTCACCGGGAGCAATAATATTTTTTCCCGGAAACGTCATCTGATATTTCTTTTCCGATTTGATCAAGACACCGACGAATGGATCGAGTGTCGATTCAAGGGCGAGAGCCTGCCACTTGAAGAGCTTTGTCAGATCGCTCTGATTTCCCGAAGAATCGGTGAAGTTCTGCGTTTTTAGAGTGTAGGGCTGAGATAGATCGCCATTATCTATGGCCGTTTTTAGCGAATAAATTGTTCCGGAGCTTGTATTGTCTTCAAGCAGTTCGGTCAGTAATATCTTGTCTGCGGACAAAGTAATTCTTTTGGTGAAAGGATTGCCGATGTGATTCCAGCCAATTGAGAGATTGACGCTATAGCTATCATTTGAATTTGTTTCGCTTTTATTTTCTGGAAGTTCAATTTCTTGAGGATTGTCGCTATAAAGCCAAAAACCCGCTCCCGGCTTGATGTAGTCAACGTTGTTTGACTGGTAAAGATCTAGGTATTCCGCACTTTCCGGCTTGAAGTATCTGGCATATTTATTTTTTAGTAAATTTAATAAGTTTTTTGTATCAACCGGTGAAAGCAAATAGGGCAGGCTGACAAAATTGTATCCGGCTTGAAGATTTATTTTGGAATTTTCTTTTACGGAAAGATCGGTTGCTTCATAACCGATCTGCGTTTGCTGTCCGGTTGTTCGACAGGTAGATAAATTCAGAAAACCGCAGGAATATTCAATATTATTATCGACAATCATTTTGCCCTCTAGGCGAACTTTGAGGCCGCTGGCGGTGCCAATGATTTGCTGGGATTTGGTTTGTCCTGAATTTAGAGTTCCGATATACCAATAAAAACCGTCTGCAGCTCCGCTTTCAAAAAGCTTTTTTTCACTTTCGTTTAAATTTCTAAGGTATCCCTCTTGGCCCTCGTTTAAATCTGTAAGTTTGATAGTTTTTTGTATTTGTGCGCCAGCTACTTTCACAAGCAGATAGCTATTTTCGATATTTTTAGTTCCTTTGTTGCTAGCCGAAACTGTCAGAGAGAAATCCTCGCCACTTTTAAGATTTGAAGGCAAGTTGTAAAAATCTACCTTTGCCAGAGCGGTCAAAGAACTCTCGTCGGCGGAGATTTGCGCTCTAGAAAGAGAAAAAATAATTACTGATCCAAATAAAATAACGCCAAAGACGATACCGGCAACAATCCCCCAGTTTTTGGGTTTCTTTTGCCCGTTTTCTTGGCTTTTTCTGAAAATACTCGGCGCTGATAAATCAAACGGATCTTCCATTAAGCAAATTATAGCACAAAGAGGATTAATCAATGAGGCAATTAAGCAATTAGACAATTTATCAATTAAGAATGCAGAATGAAGAATGTAGAATTAAGAATGAAAACAAGAAACTTCAAATAAGTTTTATTGGCAGCTAAAGCTGCCTCTAATGATAGAACCAGAGGGGCTTAATTGCGAAGCAGCCCCTATGGTTCTATCGACTCCTTACGGCGCACGCTCAAAAGCATGATTTTTCTTTCTCTTGAGGCTCCCGTGACAAGTTTGCTCGGTACTCAAGTAGATAAGAAAAATCATCTTTTATTAATGGATGTTTATATATTTAGTAATTATTCGTTGTGGTTATACGTTATACGTTATACGTTTTGCGTTATCTGAAGTCTGGCTTCTGGTATCTGAAAACTTTTTAATTTAAAATTCCTTGTTTCAAAACTGAAGTATATTTGCTAACATTAATGTATGGCAAAAAGAGGGCGAAAGCCCAAAAATCCTACTATTTTTGAATCCGTAGATCCCAAAGTTGCGAGAGAAGTGACGGGGGTCATATTGGCGACTGTTGCAGTGATTCTGCTTTTGTCGATGTTTGGAGGTGCCGGACAATTCGGCAAAAGTTTTTTCGCTCTGATACAAAGTGTTCTTGGCATTGTCGCTTATATTTTTACATTATTTCTAATATTTTTGTCGGTTTACTTGATCAATCAAGAACTTCTAAGCAGAGGAAAGTTCATTCTTTGGGGAACCCTTGTCTTTATGTTGTTTTTTGCCGGTTTTGTTTCGCCCTTTGGGCAAAGCGGCGGGTTGATAGGTGGTGCCATATTCAATGCTTTTGCCAATATTTTGGGTGAGATCGCAACGGAAATAATTCTGTTTGCTTTTTCGGTCATCACTTTGGCTTTGACCTTTAATTTCTCGATTATGGATGTTGTTAAAAAGGTTGATCTTGGTTCATACAACCCCGTCGATTTCAAACGCGAAGGCAAGGTTCCACTCTTTCGAACAGTGAGAAGAAGAATTGGAATGAATGGGCGAGATAAGCAGGGCGAATTAACGACTGCACCTGTTTTGACTACTCCGGATGGAGCGTGGAAGTTTCCCGAAGTTGAACTTTTGGAAGAATCAACCGGTAAGGCCCAGCCCGGCAATGTTAATAAAAACTTGGATATTTTGACGAAAACACTTTCGGATTTTGGTGTTGATGTGTCGGGTGGACAGGTCAATATTGGGCCGACCGTCACACAATACGAGCTCAAACCGGCAGAGGGGGTCAAGCTAAACAATATCAAAGCGCGTGCCGATGATTTGGCGCTTGCCTTGGCAGCTCATCCGGTCAGGGTTGAAGCACCGATCCCGGGAAAGTCGGCAGTGGGTGTCGAGGTTCCAAATAAACAGGTAGAAAAAGTCACTTTACGACAAGTGCTCTCGAGTGAAACTTTCACAAAAAGACAGAGCAATTTGTCTCTGGCTCTCGGGCTTGATGTAGCGGGTAAGGCGATTGTCACAGATCTTAGATCGATGCCTCACATGCTGGTTGCCGGTTCAACCGGTTCTGGTAAGTCGGTCGGGCTCAACTCTATTATTTTGAGCTTGCTTTATCAGAATTCTCCGAGGGATTTGAGAATTTTGCTGGTTGACCCCAAGCGAGTGGAATTTACGATGTACAACGGAATACCGCATCTTCTTACCCCAGTAGTTTGCGAAGTTGACAAAACAGTCAATTTATTGCGATGGGCGATCGGGGAAATGGAGAGGAGGTTCAAGCTTTTTGAGAAAGTTGGTTCGCGAGACATCGTTTCTTACAATGAAAAAGTTGGCAAGGGCTTCAATGATGACGAGGGAAATTCGCACATGAAACTTCCCTTCATCGTGATCGTTATAGACGAGCTTGCTGATTTGATGGCACAAGCTTCAAACGAGGTGGAGGCGGCCATAGTCCGTTTAGCGCAATTAGCCAGAGCGACGGGAATGCACTTGGTTGTTGCCACCCAAAGGCCCAGCGTTGATGTCATCACTGGGCTGATCAAGGCCAATATCACCTCCAGAATTGCCTTTGCCGTTGCCAGCCAGATCGATTCGCGAACGATCATTGACCAATCGGGGGCGGAAAAACTTTTGGGAAATGGCGACATGCTTTTCTTGGGCGGTGAATTTAGCAAGCCAAAGAGAATCCAAGGAGCTTTTGTCTCGGAAAAAGATGTAAAAAGTGTCACTGATTTTCTAAAATCCGAAGGAACAGCGATTTACGATAATTCAATTACTGAATACAGGGATGTTGCCGGAATGAAAAGTGCTCGTCGCGGGGGCGGAAGTTTCGACAGCTCCGATTCCGATGATTTACTTGAAGAAGCCAAGCAACTTGTCATAGAATCTGGTGTTGCCTCGGCCTCATTTTTGCAAAGAAGGATGAAGGTGGGGTATGCCAGAGCGGCCAGACTACTTGATCTGATGCAGGAGGAGGGCGTAATCGGACCGGCCAAGGGAGCTAAGCCGAGAGATATTCTGGTTGATTCGGTTGATAGTTTGAGTGACAGCAACGATCAAGAAGGGTATCGCAATTTTTAAAAACTTTCTATTGCAAATAGCTTGAAACGAATGTAATTTATAGCTCAAAGCAATAATTTTTTACTATGGCTTTCACAAGAAGAAAAATAAAAACAGCGGAAACTTTGGGGGAGCTGCTTAGGCGTAACAGGAGGAAAAACAAAATTACTCTTGAGCAGGCCGAAGAAAGCACCAAGATCCGTCAAAAATATCTGAAGGCTATCGAGGGTGACGACTGGGGTGCTTTTTCAAGTAGGGTTTATGCGCTTGGTTTTGTCAGGCGATACAGCGATTTTTTGGGTCTAAATGGCAAACAGCTGATCGATGAGCATCAAGATGAATTTATCAGAATCAAATCAAAACAGGTCAGGCTGAATGCTTTTGGTGAAAAAATAAGTACATTTGCCATCACGCCCAAGCTATTGATTAGCTCACTGTCGATCATTTTGGTTTTGTCGGCGGCTATTTACATTGGCTACTCGGTGAAAAATCTCTCCAACCCTCCCTTTATAAATATTATTTCTCCACTTGATGAAAATGCTCAAAGTCGGGAAGTGGTGATAGAGGGAAAAACGAACGATACAGCCGTGGTGGACATCAACGGTCTGGGTGTTTCCATAGATGAAAACGGCTATTTCAACCAGAAGGTAGTTCTGGAGGAGGGGTTGAACCTTTTTGAAATAAAATCGACAAATCGCCTTGGAAAACAATCAAGCAAGATGTTAAGATTGTATTTCAAAAGCGAAGCAAATTAATTTTTTTGACTAATTTAAGGAGGAAGATGAAAAAAAGCAAAAAAGAAAAAGAGCAAGTGCAGGAAGTGCCGCAGGGCGAAAGCTTGAGCCAAAGCAAACGGCGCGCTCTTGATGCGGCAATTTCAGTCATCGAAAAACAATTCGGGAGTGGTTCGATTATGAAGATGGGTGAGAGCAAGCATCTTGATGTTTCGTCGATTCCGACCGGATCGATCTCGCTTGATATAGCTCTTGGAATTGGTGGTGTTCCTAGAGGCAGAATAATAGAAATTTTCGGTCCGGAGGCATCGGGCAAAACGTCATTGGCCCTTTCGGTAATAGCTCAAGCTCAAAAAAACGGAGGTCTTTGTGCTTTTGTTGACGCTGAACATGCTTTCGATCCAGATTATGCCAAAAAGATCGGTGTTGATGTTGATAACTTATTGATCTCCCAACCGGACAACGGCGAACAGGCGCTTGAGATAACCGAAACACTGATCAGATCAAACGCTCTTGATGTGGTCGTGGTGGACTCGGTGGCGGCACTTGTCCCTAGAGCTGAGATAGAGGGCGAAATGGGCGATTCAATGATGGGCGTTCATGCAAGACTGATGAGTCAGGCCTTGAGGAAGATTACCGGTGCGGTCTCCAAATCAAAAGCGGCCGTCATCTTCATCAACCAAATCAGGATGAAGATCGGGGTAATGTTTGGCAATCCCGAGACAACCACCGGTGGCATGGCTCTGAAATTTTATTCTTCCGTTCGGCTTGATGTCAGAAGAATAGAGCAATTGAAGAGAGCTGATGAAATAATTGGAAACAGAGTTCGAGTCAAAGTTGTCAAAAACAAAGTTGCTCCGCCTTTTAGAGTAGCGGAATTTGAAATGATGTATGGCGAAGGGGTGAATAGAGCAGGCGAGGCAATCGATCTCGGCATTAAGTACGGTATTATCAATAAATCGGGAGCTTGGTTGACGCTTAGCGACCCCGCTTCCTTGAAAGAGGAGAGTGACAAGCTTGGTCAAGGGAGGGAGAGCGCCAGAGCCAGATTAAACCAAGATCCCAAACTTCTTGAGAAGATTGTCGATGAAATACAAAAGAGAATTGCCGAGCCAACAGCAGAGCCGGCGCAACAAGATTGACGAGGACGAGCAAGGGATGGTTGAAAAGTGCTTTCAGGGAGCGCTTTACTACTTAAATCGCCGCGACAGAACTCAAAAAGAGCTCGAGGATAAACTTCGTGGACGTGGTTTTGACGATCAAGCAATTGCAAAAGCAGTTGTAAGATTGAAGGGGCTCTCGTTTATTGACGATGAAAGATTTGCACGTAACTTTGTCAGAAACTCTTTTAACTTGAAGCCAAAAGGGCGCAGACGCCTGAAATTTGAGTTAAAGCGCAAGGGTCTGAGCGAGCAAGTTATCGAAAATGCTTTGCAAAGCGAATGGACTTGCGACGAATATTCTTTGGTTATGGCACAGGCCAAAAAAATAGTCGATAAAAACTCTAGTTTGAAAAGAGAGAAAATCTTCCAGAGAGCTCTTGGAGCGCTTATTCGAAGAGGATTTGACTATTCCATGGCCAAAAAGGCGGTTCTTGAGTGTCTGGACGAACTAAATTAAATCTGTTAATCTCTTTTTATGATAAAAAATATTTTTGGACCCAAAGTGAGAGATAGAAGAACCAAGATCGTTTGCACGATCGGCCCATCTTCATCATCGGAAAAAATTATAAAAAGGATGATTGAAGAAGGGATGAATTTTGCCAGATTTAATTTTTCGCACGGCAGTATTGAGGAATTTACGAATTGGACGAAAATTATTCGAAGCCAATCAAAAAAGCTCAAGAAAAAAGTTGAAATAATTCAGGACTTACAGGGTCCGAGAATTAGAGTAGGTAAGCTCAAAAGCGAAGGGAGGCACATCTTCCCTGGTGATAAGGTTGTTCTGGTTTGTGATGGGGAACTGAAAACGCATAAGGATATTCCCATAAAAAGTGATATTGAGATCAATTTCAAAAAGGGTGGAATGATTTTGATGGACAAGGGGCTGATCGAGCTTGAGATAAAGAAAGTAGAAGGACCCTATGTCACTTGTAAAGCGCTAACCGGGGGAATGGTTTTTTCCGGTAAGGGTTTGAATTTGCCCAGCATCGACATTCCGGTTTCCATAACCTCAAAAGACATAAAGGATCTTGAGGCCGGTCTTGAGATGGGCGTTGACTATGTTGCTCTTTCATTTGTCGAGAAGAAAGAAGATGTTTTGTTTATAAGAGAGAAAATTGGCGACAAGGCCAAAATAATTTCAAAAATCGAAAGACCGCAAGCCATTCATAATTATGGCGACATAATGGATGTTTCCGATGCGGTGATGATCGCGCGTGGCGACCTCGGTATTGAAGTGCCGTTTTGGAAACTGCCGGCTATTCAAAAAAGGGCGATCAGGCGAGCCAAAAACCACGGTCTGCCAACAATTGTCGCTACCGATATGATGGCATCAATGATCAATTCGCAAAGACCGACTCGAGCCGAGATTATGGACGTAGCCAACGCTGTCTTGGATGGTGCTAGCGCTACGATGCTTTCGGACGAAACGGCAGTCGGCAAGTATCCCGTAGAAACGGTGACGGCGATGCGCAAAATTATCGAAGAAATAGAAGATTTCAAAAAAACTCACGAACTCAATACGATTCTCTAGGTCTTGAATTTTTTATCTGTTTTTTGTAAGCTGACAGATAGTCGTTGCTGTATTGGCCGCAATCCTTGACGAAACGGCTCGTTTGTGCTATGATAGCACGTCCTCCTTGAGGAGGATTAGATCTTTGACGAAAGAGGGATCAACATGAAGACCGACAACGTAGCTCTGGTCCTGTCATTGGCAATTTTGCTGGTCGGGCTCGCTCTTGTGATCCTCGACCAGCCCAGCTCGCCGCAGCAGTGGTCGCAGTACGCTCTCTCTTTCGGGTTCACCCCCGAAGGAGCGCGGGCGTACGGCTACGCCTGTCAGTCAGCTAGCGAGAGGGGCGAGGAGATTCCCACGGTCGAAAGTTGGGCGTCTCACAACCCCTTTGACATCGATATGGCCTCCCACGCGGGCGTTGGCACCTGCCAATGCATCGCTCGGGGAGCCATGCAGGACAATCCCGCGTCCGCGGGGTATCTCAACGAAGGGAAGTGGTAACATGTCCGAGTACGTTGCCGCCTGTGAGGCCGATCGGTACAACACACCGACGGCTCGTCAGGAAGAAGCCGAGCGTCGCAAGGCGCGTTTTCGGCGACCCACCGAACCTGAGGGCGGTGGTGTTATCGAGGACAACGGCGATGGCAACGTGAGGCGCAATCATCCTGTAAGGAGGAGTGGCCGGCGCCCGCCGGCGCAGGTGGTGAGGCGGCATGTGCCGTCCTCGTCGGAGCCGGTGCTCCGGCGGTAGGCGAAGTTTGAACGGGGGCGTGTGGCGAATTTCGTCACACGCCCCCTCTCATTTTTAAACGCTATTTACTTTTTTATTTTTAAAGACTAAATTGTTGATAACCCGCTCGAAAGGAGATGGTTGCAGAGAATTCCTGGCTACGCTGCAAACGCGATCGTGCCATGGAGGTTGGTTGGAGGTGCGAGGTTTGCGGAGCGTCGCAGGAGGAAGGCGCGATCATTGTCGGACACCACCTTATTCCAAAGTCGCGAAACGGTAGGGACATTGTCGAAAACTGTCGCCTGCGTTGCGATCTTTGTGAAAAGGCGGCGCACATCTTTTCGCAGGACGGAAATCCACCCGAGTGGAAAATGGAGGAATATATCGCCACTCGGACAAGGGCAGAGCAAGAAGGCGAACGAATGAAGAGCGGGGAAAACTCGCAACTGTGTAAGGACTTGGCTAGGGCGTGGAGACGAAAGCCCCAAAAGGTCCCGAGCGCGGTTGCGCTCTACGCGTGAGAGCGCGTAAAATGGGGGCGTCGTCCGCCCCCTTCTCTTTTATAATTTAATATTTTCTGGTAAATTATCAGGTGTAGAGTGGTCCCACCCCGAAGGGGCTTGGTTTCCGAGGGGGGTCTTTGGTTGAGGGTAGTCACTCTAGTGTGCGCCGCGTGTTGCATACGCCGAAGGCGAAACTATATGTGAAGCCACCACAACCCGAAGACCTTCAGAGCTGTAATGTTGAAAATTAGTAATACTGATAAACCATTTACACCTCGTAGGTGTAAATGGTGGTTGATATCAAGTCGTTGAGTATTGATGATATTGTTGAAAATTAGTGAAAGTATGGAGAGGTCGCACCCCGAAGGCGAAACTATATGCGAAGCCACCAAAGCGCGTATCGCCGAAGGCGATTGAAAACATGGAGTAAGCAGTAGGATTGGAGAGGTCGGCTAAGTATTCGTAGGTCGGGTTGTGTTCTTTTCTTCATAGTTTATCGTTATGGTTTTGCGTACGAGCACATATTACGCTACAATGGCGTAGTATGACAAAGGAAACTCTAAAAATTATTGGTGCAATTCTCTATGCATGCGAAGGGACGAAAGCGAGAAAGGATAAGAGATATAATCGATTAATTTACTCAGTCGAACTAACTAATTCAGATCCTAAAATAATAAAAATGTTTTCTTTGTTTTTAGATGAAGTTCTGATAATTGACAGAAAAAGAATCCGAGGACAATTGTTTACTTATCCTGATTTAGACGAGAAACAATTAATCAATTTTTGGTCCAGTGTTTCTAATATACCAAAAAAACAATTTCAAAAAAGCATTTTATTGAAAGCAAACAATAGGTTTAAATGTAGCCCATATGGAACTTTTAAAATAAGATATAGTTGCAAAGATGATTTTTTAAGACTTCAGAAAATTATTAATGATGTTTGGAGAGATGCAGGAGTGGTTTAACTGGCAGACCTGGAAAGTCTGTGAGCTCGCAAGGGTTCCGTGGGTTCGAATCCCACTCTCTCCGCCAATTTTCACTTTTTGTGAAATCGTAAGAAGTAGCCTCGGCGCAAAGCGCCTCGGCATGGTATTTTT
>MWBO01000017.1 GCA_002071685.1 candidate division WS2 bacterium ADurb.Bin280
CATCAATGGCTAGAGTTCTCCGCTTCATTTTCCGTTCCTCTCTTTGCCTTACCGTAGTGGTTTGGCTTAGGGGTAAATACTTCGTCGGACCAACCTCGGAAAAGCTGTTGCGTATCTGACGTGTGGCAGGTTGAGAAGCCATCTTATGAGTCTTTCGAGTCCCATGCCGAACGCGATGTGCGGGGCACACCCAGCCTGATGTACATCCTTGACGAATTCGTAGCTAGGCGATTCCCACTTGCCTTTCTCCATCATTCGCTCGCAGAGCATATCGGGGTCGCTGATCTTCTCAGCGACGCCGAGCAGTTCGCCGCACCTATTGCTTGTGATCAGGTCGGCAACCATTGTCACCCGTCTATCATCGGGGTCTATGACGTAGGGAAATGGTTCGACAGACCTGGGAATCCCGACAATCCAATACGGCCCACCAAGCAGATCTTCAAGGACCCCTTCCGCATCTGCACCGATACCTTCCCCGAAGTTGGTCTGGCATTTGACACGGTTCAGATGATCAACTGCGTCAGCGTAAGAAATACGCGGATACGGAATTCGTGCTCCGTCCGCGCAAAATCCCCTGCCTACGGCCCGGATGAGGTCGGCACAGCCGATCTGGCACTGCTCAACAATGTGAGCAACGATTGCCTCTACGAGATCGATAATGTCGTTGCGACTTCCGTGCAACATCTCCGCTTTGATGTGCCAGTACTCAATCATGTGCCTTTTGCTTCTGGAGGTTTCGCCTCTAAAGCTAGGACCCATGTTGAATACCCTATCTAGGGCTTGCGCAGCAGCCTCCAAGTAGAATCCGGCACACTGAGTCAGGAAGATGTTCTCCCCGTGAACCTCTATGTTAAGAGCAGTATCCTCTTCGTACAGAGTCGCAGGTGTGAGGATCGGGGCGTTGAACTCGATGAAGTCGTTCTCGTAGAACCAGTCGCGAACGATCCTCATTAGTTCACTTCGGAATCTCATGATAGCGATCAGCTGCGGGTTGCGCATGTACAGGTGATAGTTTCTGAGTACGTGGTCGGCGTGCTTTTCGTCGAACACGTCAAACTTACTTCTCGGGTAAGGCAAAACGGGCTTTCGAGCAGAGCTGATGCATCTGATGTCGTTTGCTACGATTTCGTTGTTGCCAGCTCTGCCTGCAACTACTCTGCCATTGACTTCGACGCACGACTCGTGGCTGATCGCTTCTGCTGTTTCGTAGAGTCCGTTGCTTGTTTCCGCTTCCACAACTACCTGAACAGATCCGGATGAATCTGCAATGTCGAGAAACATCACTCCGCCGTGGTCCCTGCGTTGCGCCAGCCAGCCGCGAAAGGAAACGTCCCGTCCAGCTTGAGAGGTGGCTTCACGAACGGTCATTCAACTCACCATCCCATTACTATTCAGTAGGCTTTCGTACTCTTCGGGGTGGTCACGTCGAAGCACAGCAAGCCATCTTGCCGCCCTTGAAGTGTACTCGTCACTCGTTTCCTGATAGACGAGGTCGTAGGCGGCGGTCGGGCTTGCGCTGTCGACAACGATACCCACCAATTTTTCATTATTATGGATTGGTGAGCACCGTGCCCTGATCTCTGCGGCCGATCTCATGGCGTGGTTGTCTCCTTCCTGTTTGTAAATGTGCTACTGTTCAGCCCAACAGGGCTGGTGGTAATAATAGGTCAATATACGTGCGTTTGTCAACTTATAGTTTCGTTTTTGGTCAATGCTTGATAATATTAATTGAAGATTTGTGTTCGTATGCACTCACCTCCACCTCTCCACCTATGGGAAAAGTAATTTTTGGATCTGTATGGCCAAAGTCAACTCCGGCAACGACGGGAATTTTATCTAATTCGTTCTTCGATTTAATAATTTGTTTCAATTTAGATTCTGAGATTTTACTGGCGATCTGGAATCTTCCAATCACTAGCCCCTTCACTTCATTAAATCCTTTTTGGTGAATAAGCGATTGCAGGTCTCGATCAAACATCTCTGCATAAGTTTCGTAGTCATCTTCAATAAATAGTATTGTATTTTCAAGGCTAGGAAAATAATCCGTTCCTTGCAAAAGGTTTAATGTTCCTAGATTTCCGCCGATTATAGTTCCTTTGGTCTCGCCTTCGTTTATAATTTGCCATTTAGGATTTTTAAAAAATTCTCCATCATCTTGGTTTATCCACCACTTTCTGTCATCCCACTTTTCACTTGCCTCAATTTCGATTGGGTTGTCAGAGAATAAACATTTTTTGAAATATTCTATGGTATATTCCATATCTCGTAATTTACCGAAAGTTGAATATGCCGGACCGGAGTAGTTCACTAATCCTGTTTTTGCAAAAATTGCGTTGTTAAGAACCGTAATATCCGAGTATCCACAAAAAATCTTTGGGTTTGCTTTGATAATGTCCCAATCAATATATTTCAAGAGTTGATTCGAATTGAATCCACCAATCACAGAAAGAACAGCTTTAACTTCTGGATTTCTGAATGCGTCATGAATATCTGATATCCTGGACTCAATAGAGCTTGATTTAAAATCATCTATTTCATGGCTGTGCTTGCTAAATTCGAGTCTAAGCCCAATTTTTTTAAATATTTTATTTGCGTTTGCACGGGTTTCTTCAGAAATTATTCCAAGTGATCTTGATGGAGCAATCACACGAATAATATCTCCTTTTTGAAGTTTTTGAGGATATATTTTATTCATTTTTTTATTACAATTTTTTTTAATCTTAAAAAATCTTACTCTTTTCCCCCTCTCTCTTCAAGAATGTTGAAAAATTCAGAATTAAGAATAATGGCTTCTTCAAATTAAGAATTAAGAATGTAGAATTAAGAATCCAAGTATTTGTAATGTAATAAAGTTTCAGGAATAAAAATAAGCTTTTTGCTTCTGGCGGAAGCTCGCAAACTTGTCGAGAGGGTTTGCCAGAAAGAAAAGCTTATTTTTTGCTCTTGAAACAAGCGTGCAGGGTAAGGAGTCGATAGAACCATAGGGGCTGCCTCGCAATTAAGCCCCTCTGGTTTTGACATAAATAGGCAGCTTTAGCTGCCAAAAACAGCTCTTGCTTGATCAAATATCGACAACATTGATGTTGCTAAAAATCATATCTATCCGATTTGAAATATAGAATAATCTAAAAATAGATCGTGGATGGTTGACTAATAAGCAAAAATATGATATATTACCCTGATCTCAACAACGCCAAGGAGGTGTGAAGATGCACGAGATCGCCCTTGCAACAAGGGTTATGATGGCCCTGTCTGGTCTGATGGGGCTGTCGATGTTCGTCCTCGCCAACTTCCTCCTCAAGAAGCAGAAGGGGTGGCGGTTGGCGACCGCGCTGATGCAGATCAGCGTAAACGCCTTCGTCTTCGTCAGTTGGCTCGGGGGGTTCCTCCAGTCAACGCCGGGGACGATCCACCAGGCCGTAACGTTCGTCGGGTTCGTTGTCCCGACAGTTATGGCCACCGTCACAACCCTGCGGGTCGTTTTGCCAGAAATCAGGCAGAGGACCCGCGCGCATTGACCTCGGGCCGAGACGCCCGAGGTTTTCGTTTAACCGATATTTATCAGTAACGGCTGAAAATTAAACAGCTCCTGAATGATAATTGCAATTAGCGGCACTGTCGGCGAGACGACATAGTCTAAATATCTAGAAATAACATGTTCTTCAGTGTCAAATCCGAAGAATTTTTTCAAATAATATGGAGTAAAGTGCTGTTTTGGTTTTCCGTCCGATGCCCCAAATTGAGCAAATGAAAGCACGCATCCTTTGAAAATCCACTTTTGAACAATATAGAGAACATATCCGAGTAGAACTATTTTCCAATCAAGCCATAAGAAGGAGGTCAAAGCAACGAGTATTAAGATTAGGTGAAATAATGCTATGAAAATGTTTATAAATTTTCTCATCATTAAAATTAACTTTTTTAAATTATACTAGATATTTTAATTGAACGGGGCGCCTTGGGCGCCCCTGAGAGTGACGTACTCGTGCAGATCAGGCGAATTGCTTGATGGCCCCTCCATCTACGCGAATGCTTCGGGGCCAGAACTCGCCACTTTCGACGGTGAGGTAGACGAACTTGCCCTGAGGTGTGAAACCCTCGGTCAGGATGCGAATGCCGACCTTGGGATTGTCCGGCAGATCGCAGAACTCGACCTGGCCCTTCTGGACCCCCATTGCCGGCAGAGACGGCATCTCGATCCATACAGGCAGGCCCACCCCAACAACTTCCACCAGATCCTGCTTCAGAAGTTCTCGATCCATCCTTGCTTCTACGCCTCTTCTCCACAGACATTCGGTACTTGGCATTTGGCTGTGCCTCCCTCGCATGATGCACTGCTTTTGCAAATATAAATTAGCAGTTTTGAGAAAAAATGAAAGAGAGAGATAATAATATTACTACAATTGTTTTCTTGTCCGCTTTTTTTGACGGATTTTCAAGAAGCTAAATATGTAAAAAAATAATATATAAATATGAAAAAATTTAATGCAAGAAGATTAATTGAGAAATACCTGTTGACAAAACATCACTCGAGGTATATATTTTTCCAAATTAATGCACATTTAAATAAAATATAAGCTCTCCCTCGGCAGTAGGCGGTTCGCATAAACTGCGGATCGACTATCTGCCGAAGGAGGATCGTCGTGAGGAAATTGTCAGTCTTCGTGCTTCTTCTGCTGTGCTCGATGCCCCTCACAGTCATCCCGGGATGTAGTGGGGATGACGCGGTTCAGGACACCAACGAACCGCCATGCAACTGCCTTCTCGACGTCAAGAGCGATGGCGACAATACTGTCGTGAGTCTCGACGGCACGGTCTTGTCCGAGAGCGAGCTTGCCGAATTGGCCGTTCTCTCGGCGAAGTCTCACGAATCCATCTTCTTCGTTGTCGATACGATCTCGGATGCACCAGAGGGCGAAGCAAACACTGAAGCGCAGTTCAGGGCTGGCAACTACTTCTGCAAGATGCACTGGGACAAGCACTATGTCGGTAGCTGTATTAGGCGCGACACGTGGCATCTCAACCTTCTGATCAGCGACACGAGAACCGGTAGAGAGGTCTTCAACTCTCACCTGTGCGGATGGTGGCAGAACGGACCTCAGTTTGGCATCTACAACTCTGCCAACGGGTTCTGCAAGACGACTCGTGGTGGCTTCACAGCCGTCAAGAACGCCATCCAAGAGGCAATCCAGAGATCAGTCCCGTGGATGCCTTACGTTGCCGCGGCAACGATCGCGTATGTTGCGGCGGCGATTGCTGTACCCGCTCTCGCAATCTGAAGAGCGTTCCTGTGGGCGCGGCCGATGCAGGCCGCGCCCCGCAAAATAATATGAAAATATGAAAAGAATTGAAAAAAACCAAATACCAAAAGATGTATATCGAAATGTATTTTCGGTGTCTTTTCCACAGTCCAAAGAGCTCTTCTATAAAAGCGAAGAAGAAATTGAGGAATTTTTTGATAAAGTTGAGGAAATAAAAAAAACTATTAATATTCCAAGTGGGATCGTTCAAATCGAGCCGATTGATAATCGAGGTCTGCTGAAAGTAACGTTTCTTGATGAAAAAATTTCCGAAAAAGCAATTGATCAATTTGTCGAAAAACTCTGTGGCGGGGACCCGCACTCGTGAGAGTGCGAGCCCCCTTGGTTAGTCGTCATATTTCGGAGCAATGCTCTGCACGTGGTCCGCGATCACCTGAAGGTCACTTGGCTTATCTTTCCCTTCGGCGCGTCTATTGACGGCATCTCTGACGCTGGGATTGCTATCAAGCGCACCGCTTCTGACGGCCTCACGCAGAACTTGTTGCTGGGTACAGTTCATACTGCCACGATGTCCGACGTGTCGCATTGCTTCGATTGTCTCGTGCGACAAACCACTCATATCTGTCGACCTCCTAATGACGACTCGGATCTAATACAAAATTATACTTTTTATTCATTTTGTCAAAACTATACAGCGAGTTCATTTTGTTTTCTCCGAGATCATAAAATATCAAAAGTCTATATCGAGCGACCATCCCCTCACAACTGCTTTAAGCCAAGTGTATCAAGTGCGTCTTGGGCTTCTTTTACTCTTTTATAATCTACGAGGATGTAGTCCCTCGAAAATGTTGAAATAATCAGAATATTCATATTCCGCCTAGCGATGGCACCGGAAATCCCTGACAGGAAACCAACCGAATAAAACGGAATCGATACATTTAGCGCGATCAGCGCATAGTTCTTTTCGTTAATTTGCGAAACCGATAATTGTTTGGCTTTTTCCGAGGTAGTGACGACCGTGATTTCGTCTTGGTCCTCAATTACAGCAAAATGCTCCCCCGCTTTTGGCGGATTCTTTATTTTCAAATATTTATATGTTCCACTAATTACGCTGTAAGTACTATTTTTGATAATTTCCGCTAAATCTTTGTCCATAATAAATAGTTTAGATTTGAGCATCTGTTTTAATGGCTCAATGCGAGCCGTTTGCAAGAACCATCCTACATCATCCCTCTATCTTCACATTTAGATCTCTTGACTTTAATAAGCTCAAATAATTTATTGTAAAACCATCCAATCTCAAATGATTTATCGTCCAGGTCGTACGCAGAAGTCATATCGATACCATAAAGCTCGTGAGCCCATATATCTACCGTTTCCGAATCGGCGTTTTTTGGATATATAAATTCCTCGTCGGCTACGTTGCTTTTAATTTTATCTGCATTGTATTGCTCAACTACTTCTTTCGCAGCGTTTCGCAAATGCAAATATTCCGTATTCGTGACATCGATTCCATTCTCCTTCAATAACCGCACCGCATCTTGCGATACGTCATCGACCGCTTTTTGCATTTTTTCCGTGACTTCAGCGGACACGCTATCAAGGCTTGACTCGCCCGCATCTTCACCGTTAAATTTAATAAATTCACTCACAAAATCTCCCTTTATATCCTTAATATACTATTGTGCTTTCACTTCTTTGCTTTATCCGTTCGCCAGTTAATCTCAAATGAAATGGAATATTTGCCAGGAATGTTCCATTTAGAAAAACGCAAAAACAAAAACTGAAATTTATTTTCCGCTATTCTGCCGAGACCAAAACGATTCAATGTTAATTCGACGTCAATTACCATATTTTTTTAATTTATTATTTTTCGACTCTCCCTATCATAAAATCAATGGCCTTGTTTGTATTTATAGTTTCGATTTTTATGTTGGGTGAGCCAATTTGAATATTTGTAAACAAATTTTATTTAATTGTAAACTAATTGTAAACAAATTTTTTTATTGCAATCTAGATACTCTAACTCTTTGCGTCAACTTTTTTACTAAACAAAACAATCGCAATTACTCCAATAAAAATCGCTAAACAGATGTAAACGGTGGTGATCACTGCAGGATAAGCACTGTCAAAACCGGTTGCGCTAAGGTGCTTTGATAAAATCGCACCGTATGCCCAGATAAGAACTAGGGTGTAGGAAGGTTTTCGATCAATTAGCGTTCTCCAAGATCCGATCAGCGCACCAATCAAGAGAATCAGAACAGTCCACAGACTTTGCGACAAACCAAAACCGTTCCAGTTTAGGGCAACCAGAAGTGTGGTAATATTGGCAACCGTTGCGACAGTGATCCAACCGAAATAAACACTGAAGGGCAAAAGAACCAGCGATCTCTCGACCGGTTCAAGAGCATTTTGTCGCAAAAGGTCGGCAATCTTGATCAATGTTATCAAGATCCCCAGCATCAAAACTACAGATAGCCAAATGACGTCGTAGTGCCATGCAAATATCCAAGATATATTGAAGATAGAATTGACGATGAAGTATTTATTTACTTGAGCGATCAACTTGTCATTTTTTCCGACAAATTGATAGACGACATATATCCCCAAAAGCAAGTAGATAAGACCCCAAATGGCAAAAGCATAACCTGCGGGTGCGAAAAGATTGGGATAGCTGTCGGAGATCGCTCCAGTATCGCGTCCGGCGATGGGCAAAGCTGTCGCCAGATAATTTACTACCAAAACACCCAAGTACGAAACCGCTACAAAACTTTCAGAAAAATATTTTTCATTGCTCCCCTTTTGTGATTATTCTTTTTATAAATTTTACCTGTTTATTGCATTGTTTCAATAATCAAAAAAATTATCTGTATTGATTTGAAAAATCCAAAAAGATAGAATGTTTTTGTCTGGTCGCTACTTGAAAGGAGCCGGTCAACATGAGTGATCGTTTGCCGGAAACCGTTAGAATGCTTCGGGATGGACCGCCTGACGCCTTGGAGTTCGAAGAAGCTCGGAGGCTTCTCAAACAGCTTGAGCTCGCGGGTTTTCTCCGGATGCTTTCACGGACAGGGCTGCCAGCGGACATCGACTGCCTCAGGTGGGAGAGGGGCGTCGGTCTGTCTAGGACCTACACAGGAGGTTTCTGTTATAAGGTCGAGACGGTCGAGCCCATCTGCGACGACAAGGAGCTTGGCCTCATCGCCAATGCAATGGAGTACAACCTGGAAAACGTCCCGCACGACCTTTGTTGCAGCGCGGACTGGTTCGCTGTCTTCGGATTGAGCGCGCAGATTCTCAGCGGCATGGCCGCAGATCCTTTGCGCTACGCCGAGACCATCAAGATGAACAGCTACCTGCCGGAGAAGTTCTTCCTATGCTGTTGCGTTCTCGGCCTCAGCAACGGGCGCTGGGCAGCAAACCTCGTGTACCCGAAAGTGTTCCGCGGGGAACCCGCGGGTTCGTATGCTGAAGCAATAGAATCGCTACGAAAAGCGGTCGATTTCGGCCGCGTCAACGAGGGCCATTTCCTCGTGATGCAGGAAAAGATGGTCAGCAACTACCGCCAACGCCAGCGACGCAGGCGCTGCTGAGCCAAACGACCGGATCGAGACCTCGGGCCCCTGCACCAGCAGGGGCCTGTTCATTTACCGAGCATCTGCTAAGTCAGCTCAAATCTTTCGTTCACTTCACGATTTAGGGTTTCAATTAATTAAACAATTAGGTAATTTTTCAATTAAGAATTATGAATAATGGTTTCGCCAAATCCAAATTAAGAATTCAGAATATAGAATTAAGAATTGTTAGTATAATTGCTTGAATTATTAATTTTGCGTTGTGTTTATACGTTATACGTTTTTCGTTTTACGTTATCAAAAGTCTGGCCTCTGACATCTGTTATCTGAGATCTGGTATCTATAAACTTTTTTAATTTTGCATTATCATTTTAATTTTTAAATTTTAACTTTTAATTTAATGTAGTCATCTGGCATCTGTAATCTGTTATCTTTTAATTTAAAGTAGTTATACGCTCCTATTGACTTTTCTGTAAAATCTAGGTAAAATTTTTTGCGTGTTTTATCTCATAGTCGGGAGACGAAAATGCTAGTGAACGAAACCGTTGCAAGAGCCAAAGCACTAGGTGTTGACACAAGTAGCGTGAGGTACGAAGAGCTGGGGGCCGCCATGGGAGCAATTCACGCAGGGTCGAGAAGAAACGACGGGCGCTCCGATGCGCTTGTCAAACTGATCGAAAAAGGAGTCGCTGTTGCTGGAAAAAACATCCTCATTTCGACCGATCGAGGAGAGGTCACTGCCGTCATCGAGACAGTTGGGACGAGCGTCCTCATCGTTCGTACGATCATCAACGGGAGAGTCTCAACGCGAACCTACAGGATTCCCGCCATCTTCGTCATCGGACCCGCTTAGTAGCGCGAGTCTCCCCATTAGGTCATCACAGGCCGCCGCCACAAACGGCGGCCTTTGTCGTATTAGACCCATTTTAAATCAGTTAAATTAAACGGCTCAATCGAGTGAGCCGTTTAGTGTTTGACGCAATTCTCAAATTTTACAAAAAAACACTATTAACCTCTGGAAAAAAATGCTGTTTTATGCTAAAAATAACGCATGCAAGTACCTTGATACCACCGGAGGACAAGATGAGCCACTACGGTATTCCTTCAGGCGTAATAGCCGAACTGGTCACGCCGCACACATTGAAGGGCGGATTCTGCGAAAAATCGGCTTTCCAGCTCGTCGATTACACCAGAAGCAACGGCTGCATGGGGGCTTACGTTGGCGGACCGCTTGGTGGACTCGACAGCGTGAATGCGGAAACAAGAATCTCCATGATGAGAGCGGCATGCACGACAGGACAAGAGGTGATCTTCAACGTCACCCACGTCGACCCGGATACCGAGAGAGCGCTCGCATCAAGCGCGGAAACAACAGTGCCTGAATACGTCGCCCTTTCGATCGACCGAAACACCTGGAACAGCGAAGCAGAAGCCGCGATCGAAAGGTTGGCTGCTGTCTTCGGGAGAGCGTGTCACTCACGGATACTGCTCGCGCTAAACGACGATGGTTGGCCGTCGGCGTCATGCTTCGCGAGCGTCTGCAACACGAAGTTGATCCATGGCGTGATCGCCGAAACCAACGACCGGACGCGATACGAACAGATGATCCGTTGGGCCAGAATGTTTGGCTTATACGATACCCTCTTCTGGTCCGGCGACCACCTCATCACTACACTCGGGGTAAGGGGGCTCAGTCGGCTGATTTCAAGAGCCGCCTGCGTTTATCCCCAGAGAGCGGTGCGATCGATAGGAGGCCTACAAAACGCTCGGGAGTGCGCGTACTACAGGCGCGCTGCAAGCTATGACCTGCCAACGGCTCACGCCGTCTTGTACAAAAAAGACGTCCTGCTTTCCCCCGTTCCTCCACCCGCCTTCGAGGTGCTCGACGAGGCGGCAATCGGGGGTATCGCAGAACAGTGGTATCTGTCCAAAACAGGAGAAAGCTAACAAATGGGCCCGCTCAAAGCGGGCCCATTGTCATTTCTGATGATATTTGAGCGCTCTAATTTATCCCATAAATATTTGTAGTTTTGTCAAGAAATAAATCCAATTTCGGTGGATCAAAGGTTGCATATACAAAAAAAGCAGTAGCCAAAATAAGTAAAAATGCGAACGTGATATTTATTCCTTTGAACTCAAAACGCCTAAATCTGCCTGTTAATATTTTGTATCCAAGGTATTTCGCCAAAAAGATGCCGACGATGAAGGATGTAATATCGATGGCAAGAATGTTATCTTGAGCAACGGGTGAGTAAATATAAAAAATGATGATTATAAACGCAATTGCCACGCCAATTTGTTTGATAAGGGCGAAGCAATAGTTTTTTACTAATTTTCGTAAATAATAAAAATCGACGAAGGCAAAAATAATCATCGGAGTAAACACCATTTTCATATGTTCCCAGACGCTCTCATTTACCGGAAAAAAGAGACCAAGAACAATATTTTGATTACTCCATTGATAGAAAAAGTGTGAAACGGAGCCAAAAATTATAGTAAAAATGGCCCCGCAAACACTTAAATTTTTTATTAGTCTTTTTTCTTTGGATTCCATAGATAATCTTTAAATTTAAAATACATCAAAAATGCCGGTTTGTATAATATTAATCTACCAAGCGCTCGCTTTAGGCATTGACATTTAGGGCAAAAAAATCTATTATTTTCGCGACAGACACTTCTGTCACGAGGAGTGATGCTATGTTCTTTAAGAGAAAGGACGTGAGAATTACACCGACACAAGAAAAGGTGTCGGCCTTGGCCAAAGAGGTCAGGGAAATAGACGCAAAAGTAGGACGAGATCACTGGGACCTGATCAAGCTGAGACTACGGTTGGCGAGATTGGAATCCAGGGTCGAGCTACAAGCGATCGACGCAATCTGCGAGCAGATGAAGTCGATCATCAAGCAATTGTCAACAAAGGAGGTGAAAAACTCCGATGGTGACAAGTCGAGCTAGAAAAAAAGTCAAATCTAAGCGAATCAAACGGGACGAGTTCCAGAAAGATCGCGAAGGATTTGACGAAGAAGTCGAAGAAGTCAACTGGAGTGAAATACTCCCCGACCTTGAAGATGTTGACGATGACGATCCCGATTACTTCGTCAACTACGAACCATGGCTGTGTTATGGTCTCCTCGAAGATCTCGAGACAACGGCAGACGACCAAGAAGATTGGGACATGAGCACTCTTCTGGTTTGATAGGAACTACTCATGACCGGTCGCTATGCGACCACGGAGCGAACAGCGATCCAAGAAAGACGTGCGATGAATGGCCATCATCTATCAATCATAGGCCTAGCTCCAAAATGGGTGCGAGACGCTTGGATAATCGCCCCAACACCACCGGTCGTAAAATACACTCCGAGGGGTGACAAGTATGACCGCCTAACCGGGCCGCCGCATCAACGCGAGCGGCCCTTCGACTTTTTTTAAAGATTATTTATCAATGCTGAATAATTGTTTTTTAAACTAAATATATGTAGATTTATGTCGAGGTGATGCAAAATGGCCCGAGGGCCAAGAGCAGTCGGGTATTGCGAGAAGTGTCTTAGGTGGGTGATGTTCCTGCGAGAAATGAAGTGCCCACACTGCTTCATGCAGACAGTCAAAAAGCATTCTCTCTCAAGTCGCAAAACCTCGTCCGGGCGGCCTAGCTCTTAGGCCGCCCAGTCGCATAATTACAGGTTCAAAATAGCTAAACGGCTCAGTCAAATGAGCCGTTTAGCCATGCCGATACCAAGTCGCTTTTACGACAAAAAATATCTCAAACCTTCTAGACAGCGACAGATTCCGATCCTACTTCGTATTTTTCAATTAGAGGCACCATTTGATTCTCGATAAAATCCTTGAAAACCCCGCCTTCGTCCGTCAATGGCAAAGCGCGCCACTGGTTTTCGTAGAGACTGCTTCCGGAAAAAAGATGAAATATTTTGCAGTTTCTTATTTTAGCTTCTTCTTGTGAAATTTTATCAGAATCATCATTTTCGAAAAAATCACTGTAGGTTTCGTAAATTTCCAGAAAAGCTTTGGTATTTGTCTTTGCGAGCGCCTTCCATCTCTGGTAATAGCTCAAATAAATTTTTGCCTCTTCTTTCTCCTCACCTGTCAATTGTTTATCAAGCATTTCATCGAACAACAACACGCTTCCGCCTTCATTTGTCTCAGGCGTTGTTTCAGTATTTTCAGCTATGTCTATCGGTGTGAATGTCTCCCCCATCTGCCTCCAAAAAATTTATTTATTTAAAAGTCTTCCAAGCCAACCAAAAAGAGAGAAGCCTTTTTGACTGTTTTGAAGCTCTTCTTCGAGCACTGATATTTGTGAATCGATAAATTCAATACTTGAGGCAATATTTTGATAATCGCCCTCATTTGCAAGTGAGGTTTGAATCTGAGACATTTGAGCCACTTGATTTTTGTATTGGTTCAAGAGTTTTTCGGTGGCTTTTATTTTGGAGAAATTGGGACCGATGAAAAATTTCGCAAATGAAGAGCGCGACGAGATCTGCTCCAGCGATGATTCTACTTCCAGATAATCTCTCTCCTGCTCTTGAGCTAGTGTCCTAATCTGATCGCCCAGACCTTTATTTTCTAATTGATAAGAAGCATCTATAAGAGACTGAGTCGCCGATGCCACCTGCGATCGCCTTTGAGAAGATTGTGTTCCCTGCGTCAAGCCCAACATTTGTTCATCTTGATCTTCCGACCTTGTCTGGGTATTTTCTTCAACCATCGCACCAGTTGCCGGATTGTTTTCTCTTGTTTGTTCTTGTACTTCATTTCGATTTTGCGACTGCACAGAAGCGCTCTGGGTGGGTGCGACTTCCGTGGAAACAGCGCTACCGGATACATCTGCTTGCATTTCGCGATTTTGTGTCTGCGATGCAAGAGCTATCGACGGAACAACTAACGTAATCGCTACTAACATATATTTTTTTTTCATAGCGCTCCTTTATTTTTACTTTTACCTTTCCCTCGATTCTCCGGTAGCGCTGTCGAAACAGTCTCCAACAATTGAGGCGGGAATGTCGTATTGATCCAGAATATCACATTCGATCACGCCATTTCCATCGGCAATAATCTTCCACAGGCCATTTTCTTTTGCCGCCACGAAGTATCCACCACCGCCTTCTGTGAAGGTGATACCACCCGTAGCTGCACTATCGGTTTTTTTGCTGATAGTGTAGCTCATAGTCGATGCATCGGTCGAGAATTTTTCATAGAGAGCTTGAGCGATCAGCTCTTCGTCACTTTTTGTGTTAATCGGTGTCGATGTTGCGCTCGTGGTGGTTGATGTTTTTGTAGCGGTTTTGGTAGCACTGCTTGCAACGCTAACGTTTGCAGTTGGCTCTTGTGTCTGCGCTAGCATGATACTTTCGATCACCTCTTCTTTCTGGACTATTTCCTTATTCAACTGGGAATTACTATAAACAAGATATGAAATAATTCCCGCAATAATAATTATTGCTATCACAATTATTGCTAACAATTTCTTATTTTTCATCAACCTCCTTATTTATAAATTGATTTTACTTTTTTTGTCGAACTATTTAAATAGCTAAACTTAAGTCAAGCAATAACAAGCAATAAATTTAAAGTTGTTTAGCGCAAGAGCAACACAGTGCTAATTTTTCGTGCAGTAGAAAATTTTTTAACTTACAAATGTTAGTGCAAATCCTGTTTTTTCGCCCCTTCCTGTTCGTCCAATCCTGTGAACGTAGTCATTGTATGTTTGAGGCAGTGTGTAATTTATTACATGGGTAACATTATCAATATCCAAACCTCGCGCGGCAACGTCTGTAGCCACTAAAATTTGTATTTCGCTTTGCTTAAATCTCATCAGGGCCTTTTGTCTTTGAGACTGTCGCTTGTCTCCATGAATGGAATCGGCCTTGAATCCATCCTTGATAAGTTCGGCGGAAACTCTCTCGGCCTCGTGCTTAGTTTCTATAAATATCAAAACTTTTTGTAATTCTTTGGTAATAAGAAGCTCTTTTAGTTTGTCGAACTTTTGATCATTTGAAACACGCACTATGTCCTGATCGACGTTTTTTGAGCTGTTTCCGTTTGAGACCTGAACAGTTGCCGGATTTTTTAAAAACTTATTCACCAGCTCTCTTATCTTCGGAGGAATGGTCGCAGAAAAAAACAGAGATTGTTTGTTTTCAGGAAGCTCGTCCAAAATTTTTGTAATTTCTTCTACAAAACCCATGTCCAGCATTCTGTCGATTTCATCTAATACCACAAAATCAAACGAACCAAAATCTATAAGCTTGCGCGTTTTCATATCTTTAAGTCTCCCGGGTGTTCCAATAACGAAATTCGGCCTTCTGCGCAAAGATTCTATTTGTCTGTAAATGGGTACGCCTCCAACACAAACTGCTGAATAAAGCCCCATCGCAACGGCAAATTTTTTAAATTCACTCTCTATTTGTTGAGCAAGCTCTCTTGTCGGAGCAATTATAAGTGCTTTTTTGTTCCTTTGTTTAAAACACAAATCAATAAGGGGTAGCAGAAAAGCCCCGGTCTTACCCGTGCCGGTATCTGCTAAAGCAACAACATCCCTACCCTCCATAATCGGCTTGATTGATTTGTCTTGAACGGGCGTTGGAATCGAGTAATTTCTGTCGCTTAAATTTTTATTAAGCTGACTGGAAAAAGCAAAATCTTCAAATCTGTTTTCGATTTTTATGCTTTCCACAACGCTAGGATTCGCTTTTGAAATATACTTTGACTCATCAATTGAGTCCCCTCTTTTTTTGGCTGAAAAACGCGATCTGTTCGGCCGAAAACCACCGAAGGAAGTCCTTCCGGAACTTCTAAAAGAATTTGTTCTGAAACTTTTTGTATTTTTGTACACTTAGACCTTTCTGCGCATTGCGCTTAATAATTTCGATGTGGCTCTGTAGAACATCGAAATATTAATGCGAAATCTATAGAACTAGCTTCGAAGTATTAAATATAGCACAAAAAATTGCAAAAGTCAAGTGACTGTATAGGTTGCATACATATGAGACTCTGGGAGAACTTTTA
>MWBO01000018.1 GCA_002071685.1 candidate division WS2 bacterium ADurb.Bin280
AACTAGTTCAAATAATCCTTGAGTCTTTGTGACGACTCGTGCTTTTTGAGTTTTTGAAGAGCTTTGGCTTCTATTTGCCTGATCCTTTCTCTAGTGACGCCAAATTCCTGTCCCACCTCTTCGAGAGTGTGAGTCCTACCATCCTCCAATCCGAAACGCATCTTGAGAATTTTTTGCTCTCTTGGGGAGAGAAATTGTAAAAACGAGTCTATATCTCCACGCATCAGAGATCTAATAGTCACTTCTTCTGGCGAAAGCGATTCCTTGTCTTCGATGAAATCGCCAAGCTTTGAATCCTCTTCTTCTCCGACCGGTGATTCAAGCGACACTGTCTCTTGGGAGATTTTCATTATGTGCTCTACCTTGTCTCTGGTTGCGCCCATCTCCTTGGCAATTTCGTCAACCGAGGGTTCGCGGCCAAGTTCTTGAACCAGCTGTCTTTGCACCCTGATCATTTTATTGATGGTTTCTACCATGTGGACGGGAATTCTTATCGTTCTGGCGTGGTCGGCTATTGCTCTGGTGATGGCCTGCCTTATCCACCAAGTCGCATAAGTTGAAAATTTATAGCCCTTGCGATAATCAAATTTTTCAACTGCTCTTAGCAATCCCGTGTTGCCTTCTTGAATGAGATCGAGCAAAGAAAGACCGCGTCCGATGTATTTTTTTGCAATTGAAACTACCAAGCGTAAATTGGCTTCAGCAAGTTTCTTTTTGGCAACCTTGTCACCAGAAACGATTCGCTTAGCAAACTGCGTTTCTTCGTCCGCTGAAAGAAGAGGAACTTTTCCGATTTCACGCAAATACATTCTCACCGAGTCATCAGAAATATCAGACAATTCAGATTGTTTTATAGTGTCTTCCGGCTCTTCCTTGGTCAGATCTCCGATATTTATCAATCTCTTTTTTTCAAGAATCTGAATTCCCTTTTCGAAGAAAACTCCATAAAGTTCATCGAGCTCTGCAATGTTTTTTTCCGGCTCAGGAATGACCTGTAGTATCTCTTGCTCCGTCACAAAACCATGTCGAGAGCCCTTCGAGATCAGCCCTTCAATCAGAGGAGACATCCTCACTCTGTTATCAACCGGCATTTTAATTGCTCGTTTTGCCATAAAATTAACCTATTCTTCCTTTAGTTTATTTTGTAACTTGGCCATCAAATCGCGGACCTCCTGCATATTTCCGCTGGATTCCGCTTCACCAATTTTTCTAGCGAATTCGTCTTTCAAAAGCTCCCGTTTCTTTGATTTGATTTTTTTTACGATATCCTTGAATTCACAAATCGCTCCCTCGAGATCTTCAGCCATCTTCTTGTCCCACTCCAATGCAACTACACTCACAAGACGCCCTAAATCTTCCGGTAGGGATTTGATCAAATTATCCAAACAACCTTTTCTATCTCCTTTTAAATCATAACATTTTAACGCTTCTTTGTAAAACTTCAAGTAAGTGCTGTTGGCAAAAAAATCCTCCACAGGCAGATCGGATATTTTCAAATGATTGCTACAAGCCACAATAAAAACAAAAGCGTCAAGCTCCAAGTCTCTCTCCTCCCTTGTTTCATCGGCCTGTATTTTTGGCATCGCTTCTTTATTCGATGGCTGATGATCAATCTTTTCGAGAGCCTTTTCTATGGAGGTCACTGGAACGCCAATGAAACGAGCCAGATAGGATGTGTAGTGCGATTTTTCCACTTCACTGGCCATCACGTCGATTATCGGCAAAGACAATGAAGCCAAAGCTTTTTTTCCTTCCGGCAGGGCTATTTTATTCTGATATTTCTTACATAGCCACTCAATTGGCGCCAGAGAGGAATCAACGATCTTGCTCCAAAGTTCACTTTTTTTCTCGACCAATTCGCCGACGTCTTTGAAGTTTTCAATTATCGTCAGTTTGACATCAACCCCTTCTTTGACAGCCATCTTTATTGCACCATAAGCCGCTTTCTGCCCGGCCTCGTCTTCATCAAATGCGAAAATAATTTTGTTTGTGTATCGCTTTAAAATTTTTATGTGGTCCTGCGTCAGTGCGGTTCCGGAACTTGCCACCACCTCCTCAATACCCGCCAGATGCGAAGATATGACATCCATCTGGCCCTCGACCACAACTACTCGATCTTTTTTTCTGATAGCATCTTTGGCAAGATTCAAACCATAAAGACACCTAGACTTATGAAAAATAGGCGTCTCGGGAGAGTTTAAATATTTAGGATGGGGCGATAATCCTTTTGGCAATTCGCTTTCCAAAATTCTGCCCGAAAAGCCAATGACAGCGCCCAAAACATCAAAAATTGGAAAAATTATTCGATATTTAAATCTTTGAGGATTGCCAGCTAACGCAATGTCTTTAGAACTAAACGAGTATTTTGCAAAATAGCTGTCCAATTTATTGGCACTTGGAGCATAGCCGAGTTTGAATTTTTCAATCAACTCATCGCTTATCCCCCTTTTCAAAAGATAGGCGCGTGCATCCTCTCCTTGCTTCCCCCACAAAACACTTTTATAGTACTTGGCGGCGACAAGGTTGATGGCAAATATCTTATCTTTTATCGCCTTCTCCTTATCGGCTACCTCTTTTGGTTTGGTGCTTATCTGGATCCCGACCCTATCTCCCAAAATTTTGAGTGCCTCGGGAAAACTAAGCCCCTCCATCTCCATAAAAAAACTAATTATGTCGCCCGATTTCAAACAGCCGAAACACTTATAGCTCTGACGTTGAGGGGAAACCATAAACGAAGGAGTTTTTTCATCATGAAAAGGACAGCAGGCAGAGTAGTTGATACCGGTTTTTTTAAGATGGAGATATTGACCGATAAATTCGACGATATCGATTCTTTTTTTTACTTCTTCTGCATCGTTCATAATTACATTGAACACCCTCGAGAATAAATGTCAAATATAATCTACGGGTGATTTAATTACCTCAATTGATCAAACAAAAAGAACGGCCATTGCCGCTCTTTTTGTTCATTCATGAATCTCTATTTTTCTGCTTTATCAGTCGACCCCACGTAAAGGGCAATCAGACCAACGACCACCTTAACAACTGCATGCCAAGTTGGCTCGGTCGCTCCAAGCCATCCAGGAACAAACAGCGCCAAGAGGCCCATCACAAGCACGACAATGCCCACGATGATGAGAGCGGTCTTTGACATACTCCTCCTCCCATTATTTTTTCAGTTTAATTTAATCTTAATTTACGCAATAGGTCAAGAGTAATTTAAATAGCGTTTTTCAAAATAAATATTTTACAGCCAAAAATCCGCCTACAAGAAGCAGAAGGAATATCAAAGAGAAAATATCAAAATATTTTTCGATAGAAGCTGATAATTTTTTGCCAAAAATTCTCAATGCTCCAGCTACCAAGAAAAACCTCCCCGCCCGACCAACGAGCGAAGCGATAACCAGAGTATAAAGAGGTAAGGAAAACAGACCGGCGGAAATAGTAATCAATTTATAAGGAATGGGTGTGAAAGCGGCTCCGAAAATAAACAAAAAAGCATTTTCACTAAACTGCGTGCCAACATAGTTCATTTGTTCTTGTAGATTATAAAAATCAACTATCGGCTTTCCCACCGCCTCATAAAGTCCCCAACCTATCAAATAACCAAAAAAAGCTCCCGTAATCGAACCAAGAGTGCAGACCAGAGCGTGCCTCCACCACTTTTTGATATCTGCTACCACCATCGGTATCAATAGAACATCAGGCGGAACCGGAAAAAAAGAACTTTCACAAAAAGCAATAACAAAAAGAGCATAAGGTGCTTTGCTCGTTTTGGACCAGTGAATTGTCCAGTCGTAGAGTTTCCTGATTCCTCTTTGGGGAGCTTTTAGAATGTCAATAATTTCCATGCTTAATAAAAAAGTTAAATTAGCTTAACGTTTTTTATAATAACAGTGATAAGACAAAAATTCTATCTTTTACAGATTGTTTGCAAAATATTTCTGATTAAAAATTTTGATGCTTACAATCAATGGCACCTAAAATCATTCATCGGAAAATAGTCGAAAGACTGGTCTGCAGACAGAACTATAAAATAATTGAAGCCTCTCTCGATTTTAATCTTTGAAGCAAGTGACAATATCCGATCAAAGTCTCTTCCCAACTCCCAAGAAAGAATTTTATAGCGATCCGAGCCAAATTCGTATTCATCGGCATAGTAACCAAACTGACTTTTTTTGATCTCGTACTCGCGACCGTTAGATACAAATGCAATTTCATTGTTTTCCCTCAAAACAAAAAGGTCATAATTTTCCGGTATTCCGCCGTAGGGATAATCTATCTGATTGAGGTTTTTACTAAGAAAATTATCAAGATCTTTGGAGTTCATCTTTGTCGATATGACCACGGCCACTTCGGCATCACAGTGGTTGCTTTCGCCCCAGATATGACCAAATTTTTTATAACCATCGATCACCCTGGATCCTGATGGAAAATTGATATTTTTAAGGCTTGTATAAAATGCCTTAGTCTTGGCATTATTGTAAACACTGGCCGCTCCCACACGAAGAACAAGAAATAGAATCATCAATATCAAAACAGATACGATCGTAGCAATCGCAATTTTTACTAACTTGATAATTTTTTTCTTCATTTAGATATATTCAGTCTATTCCCCAAAATTTCTTGATCTCTACATCATCAACACCAAAAAATTTCAGGTCAATCATGTCTTTAAAATCGCTGATTATGAAACCGATGCCAAAAGAAATAAGATAATAGCCCCAAGCAGTATTTCGATAAATGATACCGACGATAAGCGCTATCACCCCATAAATCCAGTGATGCGGAGTATTTAAATGTCCACCCAATATGTGACTTACTCTGCCAACAGAATAACTCGAAAATAATGTTAGAAATAAATAAAGATAATTCATTATCAGTTCTTTGTGTTAATTTTGGCGGTGTTTTTTGATTGATGTTCGAACTTTTTTTGACGAAAATACGAATTCCGAATTTTAAAATCCAATCGCTCGGGCGGGCAAAAAGGAAGGGGGTTGGGGGGAAGGAATTTTTGCCCGCCCTCGCTTTCCGATTCCAATTTTTTTCCGCCGCCGCCGAATTTCGT
>MWBO01000019.1 GCA_002071685.1 candidate division WS2 bacterium ADurb.Bin280
GGCACGCTCGCCGAGCGGTCGGCGCCTTGCGGCGAGCGATCGCCGCCAATCCCGGCAGTGCCGAGGCGCACTACAACCTCGGCCAGCACTACTTCGTCGCCAAGAAGTACAAAAAGGCGACCAAGTGGCTGGCCAAAGCAGTCGCCCTCGGCGGCGACCTCCAGGCGCGCAAGGCCTACGCCCACTGCCTTGGCAAGCAAGGCAGATGGGAAGAGGCACTCGGCGTCTGGGAGGCGATGGACCAGAGCGGTCCAGCCGTCGCCCACAACCGCGCCAAGGTGGCGCGAATCGTTGCCGAGCGAGCCGCTTCGAACCCCTGGCGACGGCACTGGGCCGTCACCACCCTGCTTTGACACAGACTCAAACGGCCGCCTGATCCTTCGGGATCTCAGGCGGCCGCTTTCATTTTAAAAAAGTTTCAAAAAGATAACAGCTAATATTGATAAAAACAGGTCTTTATGCTAGAGTTTTGTCGAGTTTGCACCTACACAAAACACGGAGGCAAGGCGATGAGCGTCACCCATTCGTGGCAGGGATTCTGGACCACCTACACTACAGGTGGCGTCGTACACAACGAGTCATACCAAGCCTGCAAGCACTGTGGCATCAAAAAGCCACTGGCGCATGAGCAGGCGTTCGAGGATCACGTCTGCCTAGGGATCAAGGAACCCGAGGCCAAAGTCATCCGCGATCTCCTGCTTGACACGGGCGTGATCCACCGCTTCGAGACGCCCTATCGCTTCTGCTGGCAGGAGATCATCACCGGACCAATTCGCAGGTTCCTCCAGCTCGAAGCTGGAAAGGCAGAGTGCTACAGGATCCAAGACACAGTGAACTTCTACAAGATGATTCACCTCGATGGCTACTACGGCAGCGGTGACCAGGCAGTCGCGGTCTTCATCCCCACGACAGGCCACAATGCTATCGTCTGGGGACGAAAGACGATCGTTGTCCCTCAAGACTACAGATACATCAGTGCCACCCCTCCGGATGAAGGAGAGTGCACACTTCACGGGGTAATGAGCGAGTCGGCGACGGGACTTTTGATCCGCCTCGACTGAACTATCCAGCAAACGATGAACCACAGGCGCCCGCCCCAAAAGCGGGCGCCTCCTCTCTAGTCAAGGTCAGTGTCAGTTTATTTTAAATTATTAACTATCTCTCTTATCCCCTCTTCAAGTTCAACTGTTGGCGCATAGCCAACCTCGTTTGAGATTTTGCTGATATCGGCCAGTTGCGATTTGACATAGCCCTCTTTGACCGGATTTGGAATTAGTTTTGGCTCGATATTTTTTCCCATCACTTTGTTGATAATTTTCACCAAGTCGAGAAGATTAATAGCGCTGTGAGTACCGATATTAAAGACAGTGAAACCGTATTTTTTGTCAGACATCATCACTTTTTCAATCCCTTGGCAGACATCTTTTACGTTGGTAAAATCGCGCTCTTGAGTACCGTCACCATAAAGTACCGGCTGTTCGTCATTGGCCATTCCCCAAATAAACTGCGAAACCAAATTAGCAAAGGTCTTCTTGTGATTTTCATTGAGACCGTAAATAGACATAAACCTGAAACCAATAATTTCAAGACCCTCCGCCTTTGAAAAAACTCTTGAAGCGCCCTCTTGGGCAAACTTTGTCACAGAATAGTGGTTGGGAGGAGTCACCTCTTGGTCTTCAGTGAGGGGTGTCGGATTATTTCCGTATATTGAAGATGTAGAAGCAAAAAGCATCTTGCTTGCACCAATTTTTTTGGCATACTGCATCACTCTGATGTGGCCGGCAACATTATTCTGGTAGGCCCAGTACATATTTTCAGCAAACATCGGCGCAGATGACGAGGCCGCCAAATGCAAAATATAGTCAAAATCCTCTCCCGCTTTCAGAAGATCCTCTTCTTTATTGACATCACCTTCGACAAAATTCACTTTTTCTATCAAGTTGTCTTTCACGCCAAGCGATAAATTATCTATCACCGTCACATCATGACCCTTTTGAGCCATCATATTGGCAAAATTACTACCTATAAAACCGGCCCCGCCTGTAACTAATATCTTTGACATAACTAGCTCCTTTATTGATTTTTTTCTATTATTTTTTTTACTTCTTTAACTTTTTCCTGCATCAGTTTTTCATCTTTTGCTTCCAAATTCAACTTTGCCGCCGGTTCAGTGTTTGAGCCGCGAAAATTAAATCTCCAGTCGTCATATTGTACCGTCAATCCATCCATTTCGTTCTGTCGGCCGTCACTATATTTTTTCTTCAAATCTACGATGATTTCAGACTGGTCCTCTACCTTGAACTTTATCTCATCTATCATGAAATGGCCATCTCTGTAAGGCGCTACCGCCTCAGATAAGGTTTTACCCGTTTCAGAGAGAAGCTGCCAAATCATCAAGAATGGAATGACACCATTATCCATGTATTTGGTTTCTTTAAAGAAATAGTGCGCGGTTGTTTCCGCCCCGAAAACACCGTCTTCCTTCATGAATGTTTCTTTCATAAACCTATATCCCGATTTTGATAATACCTGTCTGGTTCCCGTTTTTTCACAAGCCCTTTCAACCGGCCAGATTATTCTCTCATCGCAAACGATTGTCGAGCCGGGATATTTTTTGGCTACGACTTCTACCAACGCGGCCGTTATGTATGGGGCGTTGATAAAACAACCTTTTTCGTCGAGAAAGAAAACCCTGTCGCCGTCGCCATCCCACATTACCGTAAAGTCGGGCTTCTCCCTTTTAGCAAGTTCGAGTGCCTCTTGTTGTATTTGGGTGTTTAGTGGATTTGGCTCAGATAGTCCTCCGAAATTTTTATCCGGTTTAGTGTGCAAATTAACCCTCTCGACCGGCAAACCCTCTAAAACATCATCCAATATCAGGCCGACCGAACCGTACATTGCGTCAAAAAGAATTTTCTTTTGTTTAAGCGATTTGATATCGATCATCGAACGCACAAAATCTATATAATCCTTCTTTATGTCAATTTTTTCTATCTTTCCCTTTTGTCCTTGGTACTGGGGGACGCCGTTAATTGCAAAATTTTTTAGCCCACTGTCGTCACCCGGGACTGTCACGGCATCTTTTTTGGTCATCTTCATTCCGCCGTAACCGATGGGGTTATGAGAAGCAGACAGAATAATGCCCCCGTCAAAGCCATAATTGAAAACTGCAAAGCCAATCATCGGATTGGTCATCCTGCCGGCATCTTTAACATTGACTCCTCGATCCGTTAGAGCTTTTACAACTGCATCAAACATTTTTTCACTTGCTTCGCGCAAATCTCGTCCCACCACTACTGTTTTTGGCTTAACTGTCTCCACATACGCGCAAGCAATCTTATATGCGGTTTCCTCATTCATCTGATCGGGATATGTCCCTCTGACATCGTAAGCTCGAAAAATTTTCTCATCCATTTTTCATCCTCTCTTCCGCCTCGCTTAATTCCTCCGGTGTGCCCAAAATAAACACATCCTCTTGTTTTAGCGGGTATGCTTTTATTTTTTTGTTTATTGCGTACTGGTTGTAAATTGGCGCTATGTAAAACTCGCCGTTTGTCACTACTTTTTTATTTATCATATTTTCAGTCGCCTCGACAAAATCGCTTCCTCGACGAAAAAAATAAATGCCTAGGTTCGCCCAATCAGAGATCACATTTTTTTCTGCCGACTGCAAAACATTAAAATCATCATCGATTTTTGCGTAACTATAAGCATCTTTTTTGGATCTAAAGACAGGGCAAGCCCCATCGTATTTAAGCGCAAAATCGACGAATTCATCAAAATTCCATTTGACAAATTGATCACAGGCGGCGACGACTACGGGATTTTCGTCCTCGATATATTTTCTGGCCTGAATGCAGGCAGTGGCCATACCTTTTTCTATTTCATCATCAACGCAGATATGCTCCGGATCAATGCGATTTAAGACTATCTTGAAACTATCTGTATATTTTCGGTTATAGATAAAAATAAATCGACAATCTAATTTAGAAGATTTCAACGACTGCGCAGACCACTCAACAATCGGCTTGCCATTTAATTCAATTAGCGGCTTGGGATTCTTAAAACCCGCATCAACAAATCTTTGGCCCCTTCCGCCAATTGGCATGAGAATATTGATCAACATAAGCCTCTTATAAATACAAATGCTTGCCTTCTTCTTTGAACTTATCAAGCAATTTCTTCACATCTTGGGCCTTATTCTTATTGGCGATCATTATCGCATCCGGCGTGTCAACGATCACAATGTCTTTCAGGCCGATTGTTGCGATCATTTTATCGCCTCCGTAAACCAGACATCCCTCACTGTTTACATCAAGATGATAGCCCTTGGAAATCATCGTTGAGGAATAATTTTCCGACAAAACGTCGTGGAGCGTCCCCCAGTTTCCAATATCACTCCAGCCTAGATCGGCAGGAATTACTAAAACTTTCTTGGGGTTTAACTTTTCAATTACAGCAAATTCAAATTGCTCATCTACTGATTTTTGAAACAGTTCTTTTATTTTGGTCGCAGTAGTCCCATTTCCACCTTTTGCCTGGAGAGCATCTATTTCCATCATAATTTTATGCGTCTTTGGTACGTATTCTTTGAACCAATTCATCGCTTGCTTGGCGGTGAAAAAATAATAAGCGGCGTTCCAAAGATACTCCCAAGATTGGAGATATTTTTCCGCCATTTTAAGATCCGGCTTTTCCAAAAACTTATCAACTTCAAAAACACGCTCCTTGTCTATTTCACTCCTGACAGACCCCATTTTGATATATCCAAGTCCGGTATCGGGTCGAGTCGGATTGATGCCAACCAAGACGAGGTGGTCGGGATATTTTTCGACTGTCTTGAAAGCTGTTTTCATAGAGTTGGCAAATACATCGACATTCGATACTACATGATCCGAGGCCAAGGTGGCGATGATGGCGTCTTTATCTTTTCTATAGATTTGCGCTGCCAAAAAAGCCAAGGCCGGAGCAGTGTTTCGCTTAGCCGGTTCGATTATAAAGTTTTCTGCTGGTACCTCTGGGAGCTGCGCTTTTATCTCCTCTTCATATTTCACATTTGTGGAAATAAAAATATTCTTCTCCGGAATGGCTTTCTTTACTCTGTCATAGGTTTCTTGAATTAAGGTTTTGTCACTGACAAGCTTGTGAAACTGCTTTGGCTTGCCGGTTCGGCTCATCGGCCAAAGTCTCGTTCCGGTTCCTCCCGCCATTATCACTGCATAATTCATTTTTTTGCCTCCGCTCCTTGCTAGTAATTTATTTTATACTTTATGATGATATCATAAATAATACAAAAAGTGCAATTTTGTGCTTGGAAGATATTATTACCTTCTAAAGGGACATGCCGCCAGTAGCTTGTCGAGATCAATGTTTATTTCATAATCAGAAAAATCATCGACGAGCTCTTTCAGTTTTGTGTCTTCCTTTATCAACTTGGGTTCGGCTTCTTTTCGACCGACCGAGAGAAAATAATCCCTAAATTTATAACCATCGCCCCAAACACCTTCTGATAGCTTTATCCAGTTCGATTTAACACCGTATGCGTCTGCAATTATTAATCCATGCAATGAGCTTGAGAATATTTTTTCGCAAGAACAAATTTGATCGACTACCTCAAAAGGATCTCCGTTTATATCAATGACCCTGACAGTTGGATCTTCTAACCTCTCCCTAACCCAGCCCACATCAAGATCTACAAAATGAGGAACGATACCAATTTCCTTGTGCGAAAGAATTTTTGGCTTATAGTATCTGGGAAAAAGAAGAGCGGGATCTCCAAAAATTTCAGGACACTCTACCCCTAGCTCCAAAAGCCTTTTCCTGCTCAATGGCCCCCTAACTGCACAAACTTTTTGCGGTGCGGCAAATTTGAAGTCATCCCCCTCTCTGATAAAACCGCTTCCCCAGACAACTGAGTTTTTATCGCAATAATCTAGAATACTACCGACGGTCAGAAAATTTAGATTAGATTTTGACGCGTCGGCGCCTCCCCTTATTTCAATCAAGTTTGGCTTGACACCGGATATCCATTCTACCAACAGCGGAGAAATTTTATCACCCCAGTTTTGACCGCCAATAAAGACTTTAAGATCGAATGTTTTTTCCATAAAAATAATATATCACTTTTCCGTCATCGTAACACAACCAACCCAATATCTTAATCATGGTATTCATAGAATTTGCTTGTTTTATTTTTTTTTCTATACTTGCTGTGGAGCTATAATGCCAAAATTCAGTATAATTATGCCTGCTTATAACAGGGAAGGCTTATTAAAAGAAGCAATAGATTCCATCATTGATCAAACCTATCAAGACTGGGAATTAATTATTGTTGATGACAAAAGCACGGACAAAACTCTAACGGTTGCAAAAGAATATGAGAATCTAGATAAGAGAATAAAAGTTGTGGCACTTAAAAAAAATCAGGGCCCTTCAAATGCAAGAAATAGGGGGATAGCTAAATCAAGTGGCGAATTTATAGTTTTTAACGACTCTGACGACACCAGTAGCAAGGATAGACTGGAAGAGATAAATAAAGCAATCAGCGCAAACAGAGATTGCGATGTTTTATACAGCTATTTGTACAAAAAGAGTCCGGATGGATCACAAAAATTAATCAAACCTCACCCCTTTGACAAAGAATTTATAAAAGTTTTCAATTTTATTCCAAATTCTGTTCTAACCATCAAGAAAGATTTGTTTGAATTAATTGGGGGTTATGATAATTATCTGCGTACCGCCGAAGATTATGATCTAATACTCTCACTTATCGAGCAAGAGAAAGAATTTCTTCTTATAAAGAAGCCTCTTTATATTCAGAGAGTCCACGAAACAAACACGACAACGCAAACACCAATCAAAGAAAGAATAAGAGATCTTGAGTATGTAAGAAAAAAACACAGACTCAATAAATATTCCTCAAACGAAGCAAAGAAACTGTGCAAGTCGCAAAAATATTGGAAAAGAATTGATAACGAGTTTGTGAAGAAAATATGGTTTTAGAATCGACTCTTGTTGATGATCTCTTCAAAAAGTGATTTATATTCCTCTCCAATGTAGTTGGTGTTAAATTTTTCTTTTGCGCTTTTTCGGGCGTTTGCAGAAATTTTCGCGGCTAACTCACGGTCTTTATCAAGCATGTCCACAACCGATAACGCCTCATCGATTGATTCAACTAAAAATCCGTTCACACCGTCTTCAATCGCTTCCTCGGCAACACCGACTCTGAAGCTTATAGGAATCACGCCCATAGTCATAGATTCAATTAGGGTCATCTGGCACGCTTCCCACCTCGACATAAGAAGTGCAATATTCGCCTTGGATAAAATCGATGCAACCTGACCATGATCAGCGTTCTCAACAAGTTGTGCGTCCGGCACAAATTTAATAAAAAAGTCTCTGTAATTGGCCTTGCCCACACCGGCAACAATAGTCGTTTTTACATTTTTTAGATTTGAAAAAACCTCTGCGATCCTGTCAGCAGACTTCCAGACAAATCCGTTTAAATCCCCGGGCAATCTAGTGAGTGCCACAACTTCCAGCTTCGATGAAAAATCCTTCTTGATTTCGACCCCCTCCCAGTCAGCATCATAAGGATTGTTGATGGCGGTAATTCTCTCTTTTGCAATTTGGTAATCTTCGATAAGACTTTCTCTCAATGCCTCACTAACCGCAACTACGTGATCAGCATTTTTGCAGTAGTATTCCTCTTCGATTGCGATAATTTGTTCATGAATACCCTGCTTACTCTCCAAACCAAGTCCAAATTCTTTAGCCCTATCTAACCACTTTTTCAAGTTTTCTTTATCGGTAATATTTTTAATATCAATAGATCTTGCCAGTGACTTAGAGTTTGAGTGAAAAATCACCACTAGTGGAACTTTTATTTCCGGAATAATCATCCCAAACCAGTTTGTTGTCACTACTAAATCACAGGAATTGATTTCATCAATCTTCTTGTAAAGATCCTGAAACATCAGGGGAGTGCCAATAGCCGGAACAGAAGCAAGCTCAAATCTCTCCTGGCTTTCCGGAGCGAATTCAACAACTTCCACTCCCGATGAGCGCAAGGCGTCAATTATTTGTTGATTTGCTACCTCGGAACCGCCTTTAATCACCTTTTCGGATTTGTAAAGATAATCCGGATATCTTATAAAAGCTATTTTCATAAAAATTTACTTATTTCTACAATTTTATCATGAGGATAACTCGTTGGCTTCCACAGACTTTCCTCGCTCGGTGCGATAATACTTAAAATAACCCTATTAAACATTCCGTGTCCAACTATCAAAACACCTCCCTGCCGAGCCACTTTTTTTAACGCCTCAATCACCCTAGCGACCCTCAATTTAAGCTCTGAGAAACTCTCGCCTCCCGGAAAATTCCACTTTTCGACGTCGCCCTGCAGAAAAATTTCTAGTTCTTTGCAATAGATTTTGGTTATTTCTTCTCTTGTTTTGTCGGTAAATTCACCAACATCAACCTCCTCGATACCCTTTAGCTCCACCATTTCGACATCTGTTTTATCTGAAATCTCCGACTTTATAATTTGGGCCGTGTGCTTTGATCTTTTAAGTGGCGAATGAACAATTACCTTAATATCTTTATCTTTTAAAAGGCGCCCCATCTCGCGCGCTTCACTCTCACCCTCTGAAGTCAAATCAGAGTCAACCCTCCCACCGGCAAAAATCGCCTTCCCGTCATAGCGATTATGAGTCGCCTTAGCGTGCCTTATCAGATATACTTTTCCGTCCATATCCCTCCGTTTACTCTATCAATGCCAAAATTTCAGGCAAGACGTGAATAGTTTTATCCGCTCTCTCTTTCAGCTCCGATGCTTCCGGCCTAAAAGCTACCGAAAGACCAACTTTCTCGATGATCGGGAGCCAAGCCGGATGATTAACCACCATAACAGACTCGCTGTGTTTAGCTTTTGCTCTCGCGAGCAACCTCGCTAAAGCTTTTTGATTTGCCACTTCCACTGCACTACTGGCCCATTTTTCCTTCGATTGGACAGTGAGATCACCCGTCAATTTACCGTTTTTTTGCTCCAAATGAGGACAGTCTATTATTGGAATCCCAAGCTTCTTTGCAGCAGCCTGCACAATCGGTGAAATATTAGTACTGACAAGAGCCACTTGATACTTTCGCTTTTTCAAAGCGTCAATGATTTCTTTGGCATATTGCGACAACAGAACCCCATCCACAATTTCCTCAATTTCACTGATCTTCCTATCTTTGTATAGTCTTGCTACCTTTTGAACGTATTTTCCGTATTGAGTTTTTCCAGAACAAAGCTCGTCATTTAGCTTGGCCATCTCTTTTTCTATACCCAGCTTATGATAAATTCTACCGAGTGAGCGCGTCTGGATTAAAGTCTTGTCGAAGGTGAAAACAACAACCTTATATTTGTGCTGAATCAATCCGGCTTTTTTTATCATCGTCTCAAGAACCTGACGTGACATTTCGCCGATAACATCTTCTTTGTTCGCTTTATGAACAAGGTGACCGATATCAACTTCGATAATTCTTTGACCAGACTTGATTGCGTCAAACAAAAGACCGATATCTACGCCATATCGGCTTTCAAAGTCAACTGATTCTAGAAAAGATTTTTTTGCGCATATTTGACCGCTAATTGGTTGTTCAAAATACATCCCCGGAAAAAGAATCTCCATCATTGGCTTGACTGCGTACTCAGTGACACGACCTCTTTTTCTGCGAAAAGCGCCTCGCGAAACATCAACCTCGTCTTTGAGTACGGGCATGTATATTTTCCTTATCTTATCAACAGTGATATTTTTCAGATCAGCATCCAGCATCAAAATAGCATCATATTTTGCCTTTTTGACTCCAGTTTTAACCGCCGCTCCTTTACCTCTATTCTTTAGATGCTTAACATAAACAAACTTTAGATTTGTTTTAAGTTTTTCAAGTTTTTGCTCGGTGTTATCACTAGAACCATCATCGACTACAATCACCTCGCCGACTTCCTTGGCCTTTAGGGCTTCGCCTACAACATAAGAGACTGTTTTGCCCTCATTGTAGGCCGGAATCACTACCGAACAGATATTTTCGTTCTTAGCTTCCTTCATTGTTACTCCCATCAAGAGAAATAGGCCCGAAGGCTTTTAGTTTGTGCTCATATATTAGCACAAATAAGGAGAGAAGTCAACCTGTTTGAGTATATTTTGGTCTATTTAAATAAGTAAGTGCCACCGCTATTGCATCAGCGGTGTCGTCTTGTTTGATGTCACAGTTTTTTATGTAGCAAGCTATCATTTTTTGCATCTGCTCCTTGGTGGCGTGACCATATCCAGCGACAGACATCTTTATCTCATTCGGCTTGTATTGAAATATTTCCATTTTGTTTATTTTTCCCAGAAGCAAAACAACACCGCGAGCATGAGCTACCGAGATGCCGGTTTTTACGTTTTTGACGAAGAACAGCTCCTCAACCACCAAAACATCGGGTTTGTGTTTTTGCGATATCTCGCTCAACTCTCGATATATTAGCTCTAAACGATCAACTAAAGGTGTGTTTGCTTTGCTTTCGATCAGACCGCAATCAACAATTTCGACTTTCTTGCAATTATCAATTACTACAACTTTTAAAACCGCCCAACCTAGCCGACCGGTGCCGGGATCAATTCCTAGAACTACCTCTCCTTCTTTCATGTTATTATGCTAAATTTGAGCTCACCGAAGTCACATCATCAAGATTATCAAGAGATTCAAGCAGTTTTATAATCTTCGCCGATCGCTCTTCGTCGAGGTTAATTTCTTCTTTTGGTAGAAAGACAAGTTCACTTGATAATATCTCAAAAGACTGCGCCACTAAATAATCTTTGACGCCTGACAGACTGTCGCTTTTGCAGTAGATAATATATTCGCCGTCTTCACTATGATAGTCATCGGCGCCACTTTCGATTATCGCGAGCTCGGCCTCCTCGTCACCCATGGAAGTTTTTGCCCGTATTTCCCCTTTTCTTTCAAAAAGATAAGCCACTGATCCGGCGCTAGATAGCTTGCCACCCAATTTGTTTAGAACGGCTTTTATTTCGCTAACGGCTCGATTTTTATTATCGGTAGTTACCTGAATTAAAATTGCGGTTCCGGAAGGCCCAT
>MWBO01000020.1 GCA_002071685.1 candidate division WS2 bacterium ADurb.Bin280
CCGCGGGAATCCAGAATTTAAATGATAAAAAATATAGCGATAAATATGGGAGAATTGTACTAAATTTCAAAGATGGTAACAGGACTAAAAAACTTGATTTTTATTACAACAATCCCAATCTGGAGCTTGGAGCGTGGTGGTATAAGTCTCTTTCCACTAGTGTAATAGACTACGGCAGTAGTTTTCAGGCCGAGTTAAGAAATGGAAGTAATTACCATTTTCAAGCCTGCATTTCAAAAGCAATAAATTTGAAGGACGTTTTTGGCATTCAGGAGACTGCGCCCTCTCCCGTTCCCTCACCGTCCGTGTCGCCTTCAGTCTCGCCTTCACCCTCACCCAGCCCCTCTCCCTCTGCATCCGCTAGTCCGACACTTTCTCCGTCCCCAACTGTCTCGGCAACGCCATTGTTTAGCGTCGATATTAAAAATGGCTACAACGCAATTTCCGTTGATCAGCTCGTTAACGCCCAAAGCTTCATAAATGCCGGTATGGTCGTTTTCGACTACAATTACAACGGAGACAGAAAGTGGAGACAAACTTCAAAAGGCGATAACATTTCCGAGCTGTATCCGGGAACGGGATACTATGTTTATTACGAGGGCCCCGATACGAAAGTCACTTTCACTAAAAATGATTTAGTAGATAGTGAAAAAGTCTTTTCGGTGAAAAAGGGCTGGAACTTGCTTTCTGCTCCGACGGGGGGATATCTCAAGGATGTCAAGATCAGAGTTTTGAAAGAAGGTTATGTCTCCTCCTGCAATCGAACTGACTGTACGCAGGAAAAGACTCTGAAAGAACTTTTTGAAGGAACCGCATCAACAAGAAAGGCTTATGCGAAAATGTATTTGGTTTCCGATCAAAACGCCTCTGATGCTAAAGATGCCTTTGAAGTCATTGAAATAAACGAAAATAATCTCGATGAAATTGAACTTTCTGACGAGAGCATCTTTTGGGTTTATCTTTTCGATCTGTAAATATAAAGCAAAGCGAGTATGAAAATTTTCCGGTCACATTTTGGCCTAGCTGTTCTGGTTGTGCTTTTCTCGGTATTTGGTTTGTTCGCTGTCTTACTTGAAAAAGGATATCAGAATATTGAGTTTGATGGATCTCAGGCAATTTTTTGCGGCGGGAGCATTTCTTATTTTCAGGAGCAAGAACTATACAATTACGAAAAAGGAGATTTTTCCGAATTTGCCAAAGCTTTCAAAGTGCGCTTGGTTGACGGGAATTTTGCAAGAGTGATTATTGATATCGTAAACGATCAGGGTAGGGCAAGATCTCTGATTTCGATTACAAATTTAAGTGAAGAAGTCTTTAAACTAAGTGCAAAAGATTTGTCTTTTTCTTTTAGGGAATCAAATTTCCAATTTAGCTCTGAAGAAAAGGAATTTCAGGCGCCCAAAGGACAAACGGTTGTTTTTGTATCTGAGGTTGCGGACGTACCTTGGGGCGAAGACGATTTTAGCTTTGTTTTATCAAAAAAAGGTTCTTGTCACCTAAAACTTAGTGGCGAAATAAAAAGCGATGTTTCTTTGGCGCGGCTATTTAAATCCCAAGCACCCGGACCGGCATTTTCTAGCATCGAGGTTCCTCCGGGAATCATCGCAGTAGGTTTTAAAGATTGGGTGAAGGTCGATCCCTTTTACAAATCACAGATTAAAGTTTTGTCATATAACAGGGAGAGGCCGGGGGTGTGGGCTGATGTTAGCACTGACCCTCATGCCCTACTTGAGCCAGGCGTAGGTTATTATTTACAAAATGAATCCGACCGGACTGTCACCGTTGAAATGGAGGAGCCATACAAGGTTCCCGGTAATATTGAAAAAAGAACCATAAGGAAAGGATGGAACCTTGTTTATAACGACTACGGAAGGGACATCCTTTTAAAAGAGATTGAATTAAAGATTGCCGAAAAGGAGTTCAAGAATAGAAACGTGTCTCTTGAGGGTAGGGGGATCGGCGAGCTTATTTCGAGCGCTCTTGTCAGCGCCGACGGCTTTGTTGTTTCAAAATTTCAGGAACAGGGGGTGCTCGATTTTTCTCCAATGTCTTTATCTTCAGACCGTATTTCCGATGAAGGTGTGTTCTGGCTTTATCTTTTTGAAGAGGAGCCAGTGCAAAAAATCAAAATGCAAGATATAAATTTCAGCTTCAAAACTGATAAAGAAAGCTATGCTCCGGGCGAAGATATCAGAATGTCCTTTAAAGTGGAAAACAACTCTCAAGGGCCTATAGAAGTTAACGAAGAAAATCAGGATGACGATTGTCAAAATGGCTTTGTTGTAGCAAAGGGCAACCGTCTCGTTTATAGTACTTTCCCCTATTCTTTCGGCAGTTGTCCGAATTGGCCTGTGCAAACAAATTTGCACTCGGGAGCGCAAATTGAGTATAATCGACTTTGGAGGATTCCAAATAATTTAAGTGGTCAAATAAGAATAATCGGATACTTCGACCAAAGTAGATCTTTTTCAAAAGATAAAAAACTAAAGCAAATTTTTATAAATATTAAAGATGAATAAAAATAGTTATTACAGTTTGGTGGCTTTGGGGGTGCTGTTTGTAGCTTCGATTGGTCTAGGTATTTATGCCAAAATTTCAAATAGCACGATCGGAGAGATTTCTGCCGACACCGTTTCGACAGGCCTGCCTCAGTTTGAAGGCGTTTGCAGATTTAAAGAAATTCCTTTGAAAACCGGCGTAAATACATTTACCAACAACGGTCAATCTTTTAAAATGAGCGAAGAGGCGATTACCTACGGTGGAGAGCTTTTAAGTTTCTCCCAAGCACAGGCGGCCAATGTCATTTCTAGCGTGCAAAATTTAACGAAAGGCGAAGAGTTGGGCGCGAATTCGCAGGTAGAAACGGGAGAGAATTTCTCTCTTACGGTTCTTGACGGCTCGTTTTCTTTGTCTCTTTGCTTGGAGGACGTCAAATGAGTATTGAAAAGTTAGAGAATAATATAGGAGAGAAAAGAAAAGCTTCCTCTGTCAAGACAATCTATCTTGCAAGTGGTCTTTTGATACTGGGATTGGCGACCGTTTTTGTAAGCGCAAAATTTTTTACTGGGGGAAGCGCTGAAATTTCGGCTGATGTCGTCACTCCTCCTACCCCGACAGATCCCGAGGCGGCGCTAACACCGCCTATTCCTGACGACCCGACTGATCAAGATGGAGATGATGGAGACGACTCTCAGGGGACAATCGGGCAAATAGACGACGACACATGGGCATTTCCTTCGGGTTGGTCTATGATAAACGGCTCTTTTTTGCAAAACAAGGAAATGGACAGTTTTCAAGAGGCAGGCTTGATTCTTTATAGCTTTAATGACAGCGCCTATCCCAATCGGCAATGGACTACTTTCCCCTTGGGTGAAACTTCAAGGACAGATTTGCAGAACATAGTACCCATGTCACCGTTTGGCTATTATGTTTATAATCCGGGTTCTGATACTGCAACCGTTGATTTTGTAGCAACGCAAAGTAATTTATCGCAGGATAAAATAGTGGCGCGTGGCTGGCACTTGATGTACTGGCCAAATACGGTTGCAACAAAAGACCAATTGCTTTCAAAGATTCAGCTTAAGTATCAGGACGGAACTGTTTTGACAGCCAAAGAAGCGATCGAATCCAAATATCATCGTGCTAGCATCAAGCTTTATTCTATTGCCAACGAAAACATTGTCGATAAATCGTCGGCCATAGAGGACATGGACGATGTGCAGGTCAGAGTATTTTCCATGCCTCCTAGAAGCTATTTTTGGCTTTATTTGAGAAGGACTAAGGATAGGGTGGTGGATATTTCGATCGCCGATTAAAATTTTCTTGAGAGGAATTCATGCTTTTTGACTGTCATTGCCATTTGGAATCGCCTCTTTTTGATGATGATATAGAAGAAGTTCTGCAAAGGGCTTCGGGCAATTTGCTGGGAGTGGTTTGCAGTGCAGTCGAACCAAAAGATTTTGAAAAATCCCTTGCGATGCACGATCGGATGCCTAATTTTTTGTATGTTTCTCTAGGTCTTCATCCGGAGTATGCCGGCTCAATAAGCGCTGAAGACATAGAGAGGGCGATCACTTTCATAAAAGAGAAAAGTGAAAACATTGTTTCTATCGGCGAAGTCGGTCTTGATTATTATTGGTGTCAGGATGAGCGTACGCGCCAAAAACAAAAAGAGATGTTTAGGCGCTTCGTCGATTTATCGATGATGCTTGATAAGCCATTGATAGTTCATATCAGGCGGGGCAAGGATAAACAAAGCAACGCCTATGAAGACGCTTTTGAAATTCTACAACAAGGCGGTGCCAAAAAAGTTCTCCTGCACATGTTTGGGTATAAAAAACTTCTGACAAGAGCGCTTGAAAACGGCTGGCACGTCTCGACCAATGCCATTGTCGAATCTAGCAAGGATTATAAAAAAATAGTTAAGGCAATACCGCTTGATCACCTAATGCTTGAAACGGATTCTCCCTACTTAGTACCACAAATGCTCAAGTCAAGGGGAGTCAAACGCAATGAACCCCTCTTTATTGAACAGACTGCAAAAAAAGTCGCTTTGATAAAAGAAACAAGCTTTGAAAAAATTTGTTCTCAAACGACACTCAACGCAAGGAAATTTTTTGAAATTGGCTAAAAAAGCCGACGGGCCCGCCTGTCGGCGGGCCCGGGAAGTGAATAGAACTAGCATCTTTCCATCCCGATGTGCGTCACCACCTCGAATTCGCGGTGGACTTCATCTAGAAATGAGATGATGCGCAGGTAAGCCTTGGGGATGGCTGAGTTGACCTGTGCGCGATCCTCGCCAGTGATACGGATTCCCGGCTTACCACCATTTGACGTCCGGTGCGTCGTCGAAACTCTAACGACCAGCCGGGACACGCTGCTCTCTACTTCTCGGGCAATCTCCTCGACCCTTTCCGTCTCAAGATGGCCGGGAAGTAGGATCGTCATGTGCCACACTATTTCTTGGGGGTCCATTTTCGCGCTCCCTTCCTGGTGGTGTTCAAGGCAAGGCAATCAGTTTTTTTATCTTCTGTCAATCGCTTTTCTCCGTCTCCTCTTGACAAATTTTCTGTTATGTATAATGTTATATACAAATTGACAGATAACCGGAGGGGACAGGAGAAATTGAATGAAATCAATCAATATCAACCAGCTCCAAGCCCAAATCTCCGCTGTTATGAAGGATGTGGAACGGGGGGAGGTTTACGAAGTGATGCGTTATTCGCGTCCGGTTGCTGTAATTAGGCCGAAAAAAGAAGAGGCAAATACACAAAAGAATCGTTGCGATGAATGTATTGCCAAATCAGATGAAATCCTCTCGATTTTAAAAAGTAAATGATTTATCTTGATCACGCATCTACGACGCCGGTTGAAAAAAAAGTTCTCGATCAGATGCTCCCCTATTTTAGCGAAAAATTTCACAATCCCTCCTCTTTGTATGCGGGAGCACTTGAGGCAAGAAGAGCGATTGAAAAATCAAGAAAAAAAATTGCCGATTTTCTCAATTGCTCGCCCGATGAGATAATCTTTACATCTGGTGGCACCGAGTCTAACAATCTGGCTATTCTTGGAATTACTCAAAATTTGAAATTCAAGGGTAAGCCACACATCGTAACTAGCGCAATCGAGCATCCATCTGTCTTAAATCCCTGCCGCGAACTTGAAAAAAAAGGCTTTGAAGTCAGCTATGTTTTGCCAAATAGTCAAGGAATAGTTGAGGCAACAGCAATTTCAAAATTGCTAAAGAAAAGTACTGTCTTGGTGTCGCTCATGTATGCCAACAACGAAGTCGGAACAATTCAGCCAGTGGCACAGGTGGGCAAAATCATCAAAAAATTCAACAAAAAAAATAATTGCCAAATTGTTTTTCACACCGATGCCTGTCAGGCTGCTTCATATCTTGATATGAACGAAAAAAAACTCGGCGTAGATCTATTGACTATTAACGGTTCCAAGGTTTATGGCCCCAAAGGGGTCGGGGCGCTTTTTGTAAAAAGGGGTATTGATATATCGCCAATTATTTTTGGCGGGGGCCAAGAAGAGGGTCTGCGTTCGGGGACGCTCAATACTCCATTGATCGTCGGCCTTGGCGCAGCAATTGAATTAATAAACCCAAAAAAAACTCAGAAAGAAAGGTTGTTGCGCGATTTGCTTATCGATGGCTTACTTGAAATTAGCGCCTCAAGATTAAACGGCTCACGCCTGAGCCGTTTAGCAAACAACGTCAATATCTCCTTTGATGCTGTCGAGGGTGAGTCGGCGGTTTTATATCTAGACCGAGCTGGCATTGCCTGTTCGACCGGCTCTGCTTGTTCGAGTAAGTCACTTGAACCATCGCACGTTTTGCTTTCGATGGGCTTAAGCGAAGAAAGGGCTCATTGCTCTTTGAGGTTTACACTTGGCAGAAAAACGACTAAAATGGAAATCTGCAAAACAATTAGTGAAGTAAAAAAAACTGTAGAGAAATTAAGGAAAATAAGCGCCCTATGAGTAAAGACGATATAAAAGAAGATCGTTTGGACGGTTGGATTTATTCAAAAATAGTTGAAGATCATTTCTTTAATCCTAGAAATGTTTTGCTTGATGATCAAAAAGAGGGCGACTTTGATGCAATCGGTGTTATCGGTTCACCAGCTTGTGGCGATGTTATGAAGGTTTATCTCAAAATCAGAGACGACATAATAATGGATTTTAAATGGAAAACTTTTGGTTGTGCCAGCGCCATTGCTTCAACTAGCGTTCTTTCGGAAATGGTTGTGGGTAAAAGTATCGAGGAAGCTTACAAGATCGGGGCAAGACAGATAATTGAAGTTCTTGGTGGTTTGCCGCCTAAGAAAATTCATTGTTCTATTATGGGTGATAGGGCTTTACGCTTGGCTATTGATGATTATAAAGAGCGCAACAGATCGTAAACTGATAAAATAGTTTTAAGATGAATTTTGTGGATATATTTTTTGCTTTGTTTTTATTGGTGCTTGCTGCACTTGCAGTTAGCAGGGGTTTTTTCGCTACGATCAAAGCACTTTTGGTACTGCTTGTTACCTACCCGATAGCTTTTTATTTGGTCGATCCGATTTCATCTTTTTTGAGAGGGTTTGATATTATCGAAAATCTCTATTTGCCGGCAATAATATTCTCTCTTCTTTTGATAATATTTTATTCACTTGCATATGTTCTTTTGGGTGCCATTTTTGTAAAATACGAAAAGTTTGTGTCAAGGTGGCTTGCGGTGATTCCGGCTTTGTTTGTTTGTTTGATTCTGTTTTGCGCTATCTGCCAAGTTACGTTTGTTTTTTTTGGCAAAGACTACATTCTAGACAATTCTCTTGTATGCTCCGAAGTTTTACAAATCAATCCCTTGGGTTATTTGAGTGATTATTCGCTTGTCACAAAGGATGCTCTGTCTGATGATTTGATTTTAAGCGGTGAGGAGCAGGAAGTTATTTTTGTTGAAAATTTGCCAGATGTTGCAAAACAACAAAAGGATCTGGAGGCAAAGATGGTCAAAATGGTTAATTCAGCTAGAGAGTCAGAAGAAAAAAATTCTTTGCAAAGAGACGAAGAGTTGGACGAATTGGCGTTTACTTATGCTCAAGAGATTATCAAAAGTAAAAGGTTCTCGCATCTTGATTCTTGGGAGCGCTTACCGATAGAGAGGGCAAAGAGTGTGGGTCTGGTAACCGATTATTTCGGGGAAAACCTTGCTATCTCCTCCGATATTTATCGTGTTTTTGAAGGATTTGCAAATAGTGAGCGTCATCGACAAAACATTGTCCAGCCCCTTTTTACAAGAATAGGCGTTTGTGTTATGAAAGTGGGGTCGAATATTTTAGTAGTTCAAGAGTTTTCAAATTAAAATGATATTATCAGGTCAAGCAGTTTTTAATAAAATAATAAACGAGCTATCTCGTTTGGATGCTCCTTCGGGCCAATTGGCAATATTGCAAGTCGGAAATGATTTAGCGAGCAACATTTATATTAAGAAAAAACTCGAATTAGCAAAAACTTTATCAGTTAAGGCACAAGTCTATAAATTCAATAATTCTATAAGTGAAGATGAACTGCTTGAGGAAATCAGCAATCTAAATGAGAATCAGGAGGTCTCCGGCATTTTAGTCCAAATCCCCCTACCCTCTCAAATAGATAGGACGAAAATTTGTTCCGCTATCTCCAGTGATAAAGACGTAGATGGCTTTGGTTATATTCTGGGTAAAGAATGCAAGGTTTTGCCTCCAACGATTAAAGCGATCGATCAGGTTCTAGTTCATTATAATATTTTAAAAAAAGACAAAAAAATTATTATTGTGGGGGGCGGTTTTTTGGTAGGTTCGCCACTTTTTCGCTATTACCAAGAAGAGGGTTGTGATGTTGAGCTTTTAAATGAAGGAGATGATCTTTATTTCGAGAGACTTCAGGAGGCAGACATTGTTATTTTGGCAACGGGAGGCGGGGCCGTTTTTGATCATACCCACTTTGCGCAAGGATCGGTTGTTATTGACGCCAGTACCATTGCCTCAGATAGCAAACTTTACGGAGATCTTGAGACTTCCTTAATAGATGGCAAGTTCAGTTTTTCTCCGGTTCCGGGAGGAGTCGGTCCGGTGACGGTAGCAATGCTTTTTGTAAACTTTTACCTTCTAAATTCCCTTGTTTTAGATTTGTAAAAGAAATTATTATAAGTAAAATTGTTTTTATGAGTAGAAAAAAAGTAGGACTGATATTTTATCTCTCGATTTTGATTTTGATTGTTGCAAGTGGTTTTATTGGCTATTTGTTTGGCAATAGAAACTTGCGATTGAATGAAAAATACACTCCAGAGCTTGTTAATATCGATGTAGGTAAGCCAAACGACGTCAATTTTTCTTTGTTTTGGGAGGCTTACCGCAAGCTAGTTAACAATTACGTGGGTGAGATCGACCAAAAGGATTTTCTCTATCGAGCGATTGCCGGTAGCTTTACGGCTACGAACGATCCATACACAAACTTTTTGCCACCGGAGGATACGAAGGAGTTTGAAAATGAATTAAGCGGAGAGCTTGAGGGGATAGGTATTAGAATAGGGATTTTGGAAGAGATGCCGGCAGTGATTGCTCCTCTTTCCGGCTCACCGGCAGAACAGGCCGGCCTAAAAGCCAGAGATAAGATACTCAAAATTGATGACCAAGACACCCTGACACTGACTCTTGATCAGGCGGTTGATTTGATAAGGGGAAAGAGCGGGACGAAGGTTCGCCTAACTGTTTTGCGGGGTGAGGAAGAAAAAGTTTTCGAGGTCACAAGGGCGAAAATAAATGTAGAAACTGTCGAGCTTTCGTATTCTGGCGATGTGGCAATTTTGGCAATAAATGAATTTGGAGTAGATACAAAAGAGGAATTTTTGGACAAAGCGAATGATATTAAGGGCAAGGGCGTTGAAAAAGTGGTTTTGGATCTGCGTAATAATCCCGGTGGATTGCTCGACGGTGCGGTGGATGTTGCCTCCGAATTTTTTGAAAACGGCAAGTTGATAGTCTCGGAGGAGGGAAAGGGCTACAAGAGAGAGCTTAAGACGAGTGGTAACTCTATCTTAAAAAATGTTAAATTGGTAGTTTTAGTCAATGGTGGAAGCGCCTCGGCTTCGGAAATATTAGCGGGGGCTATCAAAGATTATCAGAGAGGGAAGATAATCGGCGAAAAGACCTTTGGCAAGGGGACGGTTCAGCAGTATGAAAATCTTTCAGATGGTTCGTCGGTAAAAATAACCATAGCAAAATGGTTGACGCCAAACGGAACGAGTATCGATAAAAACGGTATAGAGGTTGATATCGAAGAGAAAGAACCCGACAATGCTCTCTTTGCCAAAGAAGATCAGCTTGTAAAAAGAGCGATTGAAGAACTAAGTAAATAAATTAGTCCACGGTCGAAGTTTCGACGCCTTGGATTGTCTTGCCTTTGGCTTCCTTGGCGAGATCGATGTGTACGTCCTTGAGCTGTTTTTCAGTTATTTGAGATGGTGCGCCCATCATTAAGTCTCTGGCATCTCCGGTTTTGGGGAAGGGGATCACTTCGCGTATATTGTTTTCTCCGGCTAAAACCATAATCAATCTGTCTATTCCGCTAGCAATACCTCCGTGTGGGGGAGCACCATATTCAAAGGCATCCAACATGTGGCCGAATCTTCTTTGTGCTTCTTGTTCAGGAATTTGCAAGATATCAAATATTTTTTTCTGTAATTTTCTGTCGTGAATTCTGATTGATCCTCCGAATATCTCAAACCCGTTTAATGCCAAGTCGTAGGCGCAAGATCTGGCTTTTTCCGGCTCGGTTTCAAGTAGCTCTATGTCTTCACCGTTGGGGGACGTAAAGAGGTGATGGGAGGAAACCAGCTTTTTGTCAGTATTGGAGTATTTGAACATGGGAACATCGATAATCCAGGAAAAAGCGAG
>MWBO01000021.1 GCA_002071685.1 candidate division WS2 bacterium ADurb.Bin280
AAAGATATCCTTTTTCCTCCCTTTACCGTACGGCTTACCCTCGATATTTCTATAACCTTTTCTTCAAATATTTTTTCTTCCATAATATTCCTTAAAATTCTAATCCTGACTTTCTCATTCCATCTGCAAAAGCCTTTATTTTTCCATGATATCTAAATCCGGATCTGTCAAAAACGATCTTTTCAACGTTCTTTTTAAGCAGATCGCTTCCAAACTTTTCACCAAATTGAGCTGCTTGATCAAGAGGTTTTTTACCCGACTGATAGACAAATCTTTGTCCTAAAACAACAGCACCACTTTCATCAATTGCCTGAGCAATTATTGATGTCAAGCTTCGATAAACCTTAACGATATATTTTGATTTATTCATGCTATGCTCCTGAAGCCGCTCCCTTAACTGCCTTTCCGGCCTTTCTGATTATTTTTTCATCTGAATATTTTATCCCCTTGCCCTTGTATGGTTCGGGTTTCTTATAAGCTCTAATTTCTGCGGATACTTGGCCAACCCTTTGCTTGTCTATTCCCTTTATAATGATAGTATTTTTCTTCACTTCTATTGCAACGTCTTGAGGAATTGGGAATTCAATGTCATGGGAAAAGCCTAATTTCAATATCAACTTGTCTCCTTCTATCTGCGCTCTATAACCAACCCCTACAATTTCAAGGGTTTTCTCAAAACCCTTTGATACTCCGTGGACAGCATTAGCGATAAGTGATCTTATTGTTCCGTGAAGTGACTTGGAGATTTTTTCCTCATCTTTTCTGGAAACCAAAACCTCTTTGTCAGATACTTGAACTTTAATTTTATCATTAAGATCAACTCTAAGCTCACCAAGCTCTCCCTTGGCAACAACAAAGTCCTTGTTTGCTTCAACAGTCACATTTTCAGGAATTTCGATTGATTTTCTGCCTATCTTGCTCATTATATAACCTCGCAGATTAGTTCTCCGCCTACGCCATTCTTTCGAGCGCGCGACCCGCTTAAGACACCCATCGGCGTAGAGATGATAGAAACCCCATAACCCTTCGGCCTTCTAATATCTTTGGATTTTATATAGACTTTTCTTCCGGGTTTGCTAACTCTATATATTTTGGCGAATGGTCGTTTTGCGTTTTCAAGAATAATGTTTATCGTTTCTTTTCCATCAGCTTTGAAATCAGAAATATAGCTTTCTTCTTTAAGAACGCTTAAGATAGCCATCTTTTGGTTTGAATAAGGAACCACGACTGCCTGCTTCCCCAAGATAGCAGCGTTGTTTATTCTATTTATTAAGTCTGCAATTGTATCTGACATTTTTTACCTCACCATGAAGATTTATATACACCCGGAATTTCGCCTTTTGTGGCCAATTCTCTAAAACATATCCTACAAATTCCAAAATCCCTCAAGAATCCGCGCGACCTCCCACACTTGCCACAGCGCCTAACTATTCTTGTTTGAAATTTTGGTTTTCTTTGTGCCTTTGCTATTAATGCTTTTCTTGCCATTTTTCTCCTATTTGAAGACGAATCCTATTTGTTTTAGAAAATCTATCACCAAATCATTATTTTGTGCGTTTTTTAATGTTAGTGTAATCGCCATACCCCAATTCGCCTTGATATCATCCGGTTTTATCTCAGGAAAGATTATTTGATCTTTGATGGCAATTGTCAGATTATTGTTTTTATCTATTACCTTTTTGTCAATTCCTTCAAATTCTCGGCTTCTTGCCAAAACTACAGTATTTAGTCTTTCAACAAAATCCCACATCTTACCAGCTCTTAGCGTAACTACAAATCCGATATGCTGACCTTCTCTTACCTTAAAACCGGCAATGGACTTTTTGGCAATTGTTTTTTTCGGTTTTTGTGATGTAACCTGCATCAACTGCTTCTCGATCGATTCAATAATGTCTTTACTCTCCTTGAATTGACCGATTCCAACATTGACTGTGACCTTGCTTAACACGGGAACGCACATCAGGGACACGCCTAATTTCTTGGCAATTTCTTTTCTTGCATTCAATTGTTTTTCTTTAAGACGCATTCAGCACCTCCCCGCACTTTTTACAAACGCGAGCTTTTTCCTTTGCATCGTTTTTGTAAGCAACTCTTGTAATTTTATTACAAGAACCACAAATAACCATTATATTGGAAACTTTTATCGGCATATTTTTGTCAATAATGCCACCTTGTGGGTATTTTTTTGAGGGTTTTTGATGTTTCTTAACCAATCCAACGCCCTCAACTACAACAAGCTCGGACTTTGGATCTACAGAAATTACCTTTCCAGCTTTACCCTTGTCTTTGCCGGTAATTACCATGACATTATCGTTTTTCTTTATTCTTAAACTCATTACACTACCTCTTGGGCTAACGAAATTATTTTTGTATAGCCACGGTCCCTAAGCTCTCTTGCTATTGGGCCGAAAACTCTCGTACCCTTTGATGAACCGTCATTATTTATTAAAACGACTGCATTTTCATCAAATCTAATACTTGATCCATCTTTTCTTACAAAATGCTTCTTTTGCCTGACGATCACAGCTCTGCAAACTTCCTTTTTCTTTACTGTACCCCGTGGAGTGGCAGATTTAACAGAAACTGTAATAACATCGCCAAGAGTCGCGAATCTTTTTCTTCCGCGATTTAAAACTTTGATGCAGCCAACTTCCTTGGCTCCCGAATTGTCTGCTACCTTTAATCTTGAATATTCTTGTATCATTTTGTTATTATCGATTTTAATCTAAAACTTTTTCTTTTTGATATAGGTGCGCATCCCTCTATAACAACAACATCTCCAACTTTTGCTTCACCAGACTCATCATGGGAAAGAATTTTTTTAAACTTTCTAACCATCTTTCCATAAACACCGTGCTTTACAATATTTTCAACTTCTACAGAAATTGTTTTATCGAATGTTTTTAATACTTTTCCTTGTAAATTTTTATTAGCCATTTTTCCTCTCAATCAATTCTTCATACTTTTTTTCATTTGCAACTGTTTTTGCCGTTGACAGGTCATATCTCAATTGCTTGATGGTCTTAGAAGAATTTTCAGCTCCGGTTGCACTTTTTGCTCTTAAATTGAAAAGCTCACGTTCGATTTGATCGCATCGAACCAACAAATCCTTATATGACAATTTTCTAAATTCTTGTGTTTTACTTTTCATTTGTTATTCCTTCACCAAAAAGACTGTTTTGACCGGTAGTTTACTTGCTCCCAATTTCATCGCTTGCTTTGCAGTCGCCTCATTGACTCCGTCCATTTCAAAAATAATTCTTCCCGGTTTAACAGTGGCTACAAAATGGTCCGGCGCTCCTTTTCCTCCACCCATTCCAACCTCATCGGCTGTTTTGGTAATGACTCTGTCTGGAAAAATTCTGGCCCATATCTTGCCACCGCGCTTGCAATATCTTGTCATCGCTCTTCTTGCTGCCTCAATTTGCCTAGAGGAAACCCAGCCACGCTCAAGTGTTTTAATTGCAAACTTCCCAAAAGAAACCTCGCTCCCACGATAGTCAATTCCGGGCATTTTACCCCTAAAATGTTTTCTGTGTTTTACTTTTTTCGGTATAAGCATTATTGAACCTTTTCTCCTCGGTTTATCCAAACTTTGATACCAACAATTCCGAAGGTTGTTTGTGCATGGCAAACGGCAAAATCTATGTCAGACCTGAGGGTTGTAAGAGGAACAGATCCTAGAGAAAAAGACTCGGATCTTGCTATCTCTGCCCCATCAAGTCTCCCTGAAAACTTGACCATTACGCCCTTTGCGCCAGCATCCATTACTTTTTGGACAATTTGTTTACCAAGCCTTCTAAATGACATTCTTTTCCCAATCTGCACTCCCAACTGTTGCGCAACAACACTTGCATCAAGGTCTGGTTTTTTAACCTCTACAACCTCAAGTTTGAATTTATAATTTAGCTTTTTTGCCAGCGCTCCCCTAAGTTGCTCCAATTGCTTTCCGCTTCTTCCGATAACAATTCCGGGCCTTGCAGTCACAATTGTAATAATCACTCTTCCTACAGCTCTTTCTATTACAATATCGGAAATTCCACCTTGAATCCCAATCTTTTTTGAGATAGTGTCTCTTATCTTCCAGTCTTCAATAATATTCTTAGAAAAGTCGTTTCCTCTGGCAAACCACTTGCTTTTCCAGTTATTATAAACTGCTAATCTGTATCCGATTGGATTAACTTTTTGGCCCATTTTTTTTACTTATATTTCTTTTTGTACTTGGTTTACTTGTCTTTTCCTCAGCTTTTGGACTTTTTGTTTTGTCATCGCCCACTTCCTTCTTGGTGACTTCTTTATCTTCCGTCTTCAATGGTTCACTTTTTTCAACCGTAGACAACGAAATTTTTAAATGTGAACTTCTTTTGTGAAAAACCGTCGATCGACCGCGGGCCCTTATGTAAAATCTTCGCATTCTCGGTCCGTCCTGACAGATCGACTCACTAATAACTAAATCTTCTTGATCAAAATCCTTTTGCTTTGCCGCAGAAAGGGCGCTTTTGAGCAAAGATTTGGCCATCGCAGATGTTTTTTTCTCGTAAAACTCGAGCTGCCTGAGAGCATCGTTGGCCTTAAGCCCTCTAATTAAGGTCATCACAAGCCTGGCCTTTTTGGGGCTTACTTTTTGATTCCTTAATGAAACAGTTATTATTTTCATTTTATTTCACACCTTCTTTTGCCTGCTCTCTGGCCATCTTTCCACCATGACGCTTAAATGTTCTGCTTGGCGCAAACTCGCCAAGTCTGTGGCCAACCATTTCTTCAATTATTCTTACTTCGATGTGTTTTTTTCCATCATGTACGGCAATAAGCAAGCCAACCATGTCAGGAATTACAACGGAATTTCTTGACCATGTTTTTATTTTATCGCCTCGGGCGGCTTTTTGAACTTTTTTAAGAAGACTTTCTTCTACAAATGGTCCTTTTTTCAGTGATCTTGCCATATTACCTCTTTTTCCTTCTTCTCTTTACAATGAATTTATCCGAATTTTTCTTGCCTCTTGTTTTTCCGCCAATTGCTATTTTACCCCAAGGTGTTTTCGGATATTTCAGACCAATCGGGTTGACGCCTTCGCCTCCACCGTGCGGGTGACTCTTCACACTCATCACTTTACCCCTTACGCTTGGCCTGATTCCCATTTTCCTAACTCTTCCAGCTTTTCCTATTCTTATATTTGAATGCTCCGAGTTTGATACTTTTCCAAGCGAAGCAAAAGACGCGCTGTGAATTTTTCTAAGCTCTCCTGAGGGAAGCTTTAAAAGAGTGTAATCCCCGTCGTGTGCCATTATGAGAGCGCTCGCACCAGCCGATCTGATCATGAAGTTTGTTGAATTTGGTCTGGTCTGAACTTCATAAACAGTCACACCCACTGGAAAGTTTTTAAGCATACTCCTTGAGCCAATGGTTTTTGGTGCCTTGTCGGCGGCAATCACAACGTCGTCTACTTTCAAATTTTCCGGAGCAATAATATACTTTTTCTCCCCGGTTGTCAATTCAATCAGAGCAATATTTGCGGTTCTATTTGGATCGTACTCCAATCTCAAGACCTTCGCTTCAATATTCAAATTTTCTTCAAGTGTTGAAATTTGTCTAAATAGTCTTTTGGCACCCGCGCCCTTGTGCCTTACAGAAATATGGCCCAAAGCATCTCTTCCCTTGCTTCTGTTGAAATATTTGGTCAGGGATTTCAAAGGTTTTCCATCGTGAAGAGAGCTTCTGCTTTCGAAGCTTTGGTCTAGATACCCCGATGTCATTCTTTTTACTGTTTTAAGCATCTTTTTTCTTTACGTTTTTTGTCTTGGTTTCTTTTTGATCCTTTTTTTCCTTTTTCTCTTTGGGCTCTACAATGTATGATTCAAAACCGGGAAATATCTGCTTTTCGGAAAGTTTTACAATTGCCTTTTTGTAACCTCGCTCGCTAATTAATTTAGCTCCTCTTTTTCTCAGGATTGTCTTTTTTGTGATCATTCTAATATCGAGAGGAGTTACCTTGAAGCTTGTTTTTAAAAGTGTTTTTACCTGCTCACCGGATACATTCAAAGGAACATTTAAAGTAAACCAGCCCGTTTTGGCCATTGAAACCGATTTTTCGCTGATATGGGGCATGATTTTAATCATTTTTGAAGCCTCGCGCTTATTTTGCGAAAACTTAAATCATCCAAGATCAATCTGTAATTTGATTTCAAATCTTTCATAGATAGATTTGTAAATTCTCTACAAATTACTTGGGGTAAATTCTTCCAGGTACTTATTTTGTCGGCATTTTCGCTTGTAAAAACTATCATCGATCGTCCATCAAGTTTCATATCTTCAAGTAATTTTTGACTGTTTTTTGTTTTTAGACCATCTCCTGC
>MWBO01000022.1 GCA_002071685.1 candidate division WS2 bacterium ADurb.Bin280
TCGCCAGAAAGGCGAGGGTCGCCGCCGGAGGCTCACGACTATACGACGATCGCGGGGTGAGAGCAGAGGTCGACATTGATGTCTGCCGCGATGCTCGCCGGCACCGTGTACGAGCACCATCTACAACGAACCGTGAGCTCGCCTCTTCTGGGAGAGAAGATCTCGTTGAACTTGTCCCAAGCGAAGGCAAATGGTACGGTGTGCTGACTGGCAACCATCCTGACCCCGCGCGCCCTCAGCTCCCAAAGAATCTGGTTGTAGGGGCGATCGGAGAAGCAACCCGTAGGAACTTGGTTTTGAATGAACCAAATCCGTGTCTGCGTGTCGGGGTCCATGTAGTCATACGGAGCGATTATGCAGATACAATCCGCAGGAACATGATACGGCAACCCCCTGCTACCTATGTCAACAAGACCACCGACATTTCCGCTATCCGCCATCTCCTTCACCCTTTCAAAGTTCGGCTATCGCCGTATGTGTGAACTTATATGATGATATCATACTATATCATAAATATGTCAAGAGCTATAAAATTTAAATCCAGAGACCAGATGACAGATAACTACATTAAAAAATTAAAGATTAAAAATTAAAATGATAATGCAAAAGTTAAAAAGATTACAAAAACCAGATACCAGAGAACAGACTCCAGATGCCAGAGACCAGAATAATTCTTAATTCATCATTCTTAATTCTTAATTTCTTAATTGCCTAATTGAAAAATTGTCTAATTGTCTAATTGATTAATTAATTCATCATTCTTAATTCATCATTCTTAATTCATAATTTGACTAAGCCATTATTTATAATTCTTAAGACGATCGGCGATGGTGGGCAAGAGAGCCTGCCTGCCGGCAGGCAGGGACTCGCCCCTCAGTATCCGCCTGCTGGCGAATCTTCAGGGCGGGCCTCGGCGCCAGTCGCGCCTCCGGCCTTCGAGTCACGGCGGGTCCACCATCGAAAAATGGACGCTTCGCGTCCATCTCGATGGTGGGCAAGAGAGGACTCGAACCTCCACGCCATTGCTGGCACATGATCCTGAATCATGCCTGGCTACCAATTACAGCACTTGCCCAATACGGGCTTGATATTACTAAAAATTCGAGTGAATGTGAAGTAGAGAACTATTTTCTCTTCTCTAGAATGTACCAATTTGAAAGATTATCAAACCTTCCTACTTCGCCAATTGTTTTTTCACTTATAGACAAACCCTTAATCTTGGGGGATACGGCATAATCAATTTCCAAATTTCTATATTCTACAGATATTTTTTCATCCGCCACTACTTTTGATATTTCCCCCATCAATTCTTCCCTCTTTGCTTTATCTGAAGTTTGTCGATACTTGGTAGTCAATGTATCAAGAGCGGCATTTGCAACTTCGGCGAAATTTTGACCGTCCGAGGATCTCTTGTTTGAGTGATAAAATTCATACGGATCTTGGCTAATTTCACCATTGAGAAGAATATAGAGTATGTCATAATTTCTTTTCGGCAGATCGCCAATTAGCGCATCCTTCATAGAAACTTGTCTGATATTGAGTTTGACTCCGCTTGAAATAAGTTTCTCTTTGAGCTGCTCGTACTCCAAATCGTGTTCTACTCCATTGACCTCCAAAACATCGAGACCTTCAATTTGCGAAGGCTTTTCTCCCGCGAGAATCGATTCTCGCACTTTGATGGATTTCAGATTCTGCTTCGAACTATTGATAAATAAAAAATGCTTCCTGTTTAGAACAATCTTTTTGCTCTGCCAATTTTCGGGAATTTCCAAAAGCGACAGAGAGGCGCTGATTTTGCCTCTTCTAGCGGCATTTTGAAGTTGATCCTCATTTGCATAGAGTCTGAAAATGACTCTTGAAATATAAGGTTTTTGACCGAAATACTCCCTGTTTGCTTTAAGACGAACCTCTGTTTTAGTTTTTTTGTCCAATTTATAAGGTCCGTTGGGGAAGACCGGTGTGGTCAATTTCGACAGAAGATCACCGTCAGGCTCATCCAGTTTGAAAATTACTTGGCTTTCCGTTATAAACTCCGGATTTATTTTCGGAAAATAAGTAGGATTTTGATCTATTGTGCTAATTATTTGCGAGGATGAAACCTTGTCTTTTAATTCAAAAGTGTAAGAGAGATTGTCCTCGGAGATTTGCCATTTTTCTGCCATGTCTCCGATCAGTTCACCGTTTTGATCAACTTTCACTAAACTGGATTTAACCAAATGTCCCAGATCTATCTTCTCGATGTCATTTCCTATAACTCCTTCGATAAAAGTTCCTCCGTAAGAAGGTGCAAATTGACTATTTTTGGAAGCGGCAAGAGTCCATTGCCACGACGTCAAAATCAAGCCGGCAATCAGAAGCGATAGACCAAGCTTATCATAACGGGAGAAACACTTTTTCCAGTTTTTGAGGGTGTAGATAATACTATGTATCTTAACATGCCCTAGGGCACGTAACGATGGTTCCATATAGAGTTAGGCCGCTGTTTTTATTCTTATTATTAAGTGAGCCATGACGCTCATGACCAAAATCGCCGCCATAGCTATAGTCGAATTAAACAGAAACTTTTCAATGCCCCTTTTTGAACGATAAACATTACCGGAGGATGCAAATGCTCCTCCGAGACCGGTACCACGATGCTGAAGAAGTATGGAGCCGATAAGCAGCACCGATACTACATATTCTGCAATGGTTAATGCTTTTAACATAACGAGGCATAGTGTACACCAATCATCGCGCGTGTCAAGGGGGTGGCCCCCTCCTGTTATGGTTCGGATAAACAGGTTTGAAAATTTGTCACAAAACAAAAAACGCCTTCCGGCGTTTTTTCTGGAGCGGGAGACGGGATTCGGTCACAAATCTTCGTCTGCTGACGAATTTCGCGACCCCGGCTCGACCCCGTCGGGTCTGCGCCTTGCGAACCCCTACGCTCCAAACAAAAAACGCCTTCCGGCGTTTTTTCTGGAGCGGGAGACGGGATTCGCACCCGCGACCTCATCCTTGGCAAGGATGCATTCTACTGCTGAACTACTCCCGCAAAACTAAATTTGATATTACCCCATATCTTGACAGATGGCAAGATTTATGATACTTTGCGCTGTTCGAAGATCAAAGAAGTGAATTAGAAAATAGTTTACCCTTTGTTCTTTGAAGTTTAGAGAACGAATGGCCGCGAAAGCGGTAATCATGATGAGGGAGGTGGCCTGAATGGCCACGAATAAATGCAGTCACGACGTACCCGCCGGGGCGAAGTTTTGCCCCGAGTGTGGGCAGATCGCCGATCTCGGCGCGGTCCTGGTCTCCAGGATTCCCGCCGAGCGCTGGCCGCAGCCGACCGCTGAGAACGAATTGGCGGGCTGTGGCAAGACCGGCCGGCTGGTCGAAAAAGAGTACCCAGGGCAGAAGTTTCCCTGGGTACTCTACGAGCAGTCGGGCCACGCCGCCTCGCTCGTGGTGATCGCCGACTCCGTCGGCGACGAGCGACGCATCTGTCTCGTCAAGCAGTGGCGTCCCGTGGACACCGACTGCGTGGAACTTCCCGCCGGCAACATCGGCGTGCAGAGCCCGCAGGAGATGTTCGACAAGCTTCTGGCCGAGCTGTCGGAGGAGGTGGGAGAAGTCGAGATCGAAGAGATCGCCGCCTGCAAGGGCTTCGCCCATGATGTCGGTCGCGAGATCGCGGCCGGCGGCGGGCCGAAGTGCTTCTTCCCCTTCCTCGTCTGGGTCAAGGCGCCGACGGCGCCGAAGACCTTCGTCGAAGGGGACGAGACGACGCACAGCAAGTGGTACACCGGCGAGGAGATCCGCGACATGGTCGCGGACGGACAGATCGGTGACATGGTCACCATCTTCTTTCTCGTCTGCGCCGGCGTGATCAAGGTCGGCGATCTCGAGTGGATGAATATCACTCACCTGATCGCGACCGAGTAGTCATTCCCTGCCCTGGGAGCCCAAGGCTCCCACCACCGGCCCCGGCCGTCTTTTCTGGAGAAATCCAGAAAGACGAGTCCGGGGCCTTTGATTTTTATAAAAAATAGACGAATCTCAATTTTTAAAAAAACTAGCTAAATCTAAACAAATATTGGAGGCGTCGTCGGGATTTGCACCCGAGTACACGGTTTTGCAGACCGTTGCCTAACTACTCGGCCACGACGCCACTTTGAATTAACTAGAGCAATTTTAACAGAATTGAAAAATTTTAAAAGAAGTAGTAGGTTGTATTTACCAAGGTTTAAAAAAAGGAAAATATGGCCAAAAAGAAAAATAAGAAAAAGTTTAAGAAAATCCTCAAAGAAACTTCGCCCAAAAACATCGCAACTGATCAGCAAACAACCGAAAAGATTGAAACAACTGTGACTTCTGAAAAAACACTAGACAAAAAGCCGGAACAAATAGAAAGAGAACTCTCTCAAAAAAAACTTCAGTCCGAAACCGGCAAAGAAGTCAAAAAAATACTCATAACTATTTTTATTCTCGTTGCAGCGATCGTAGCTGTATATTTTGCAAATGAAAAAACCGACTTCATCCTCCAGTCGGGAGAATGGATCTCAGAAACACTTAATATCAGTGTCTAGAATCAAGCGCTTCTTTTCACTTTCAATTAGTCAATCGATCTAATACCTCATACAAAACTACTGTTGTCGAGGTTGAAACATTGAGTGAATTTGCTCGGCCAAACATAGGGATTTCGACAGAAAGATCGCACAATTCAAGTACTTGAGAAGATATTCCCTTGAGCTCGTGTCCGACTACAATTGCGACTGGCTTTTTGTAATTTGCTTTTTTATAATTGACGCTTTGATTGGTTTGCTCCAAGGCAACGATTTGCACACCCGATTGCTTCAACTCCTCGATCGCTTCGACGGTATTTTTCCGATACTCCCAATCTACGAAATCGACAGCGCCAAGAGAGGTTTTGAATATCTTTTCTCTGGGCGGTGTCGGAGTGATTCCGCATAAATAAACTCTTCTCACTCTCGCACCTTCGGCCGATCGAAAAATCGCTCCGACATTATACATCGACCGAATATTATCAAGTACAAGGAAAACATCGCTCTTGTAATCTGACTTTATTTTTCGAAGTCCGCCCTTGATCTTTATATTTTCTTTAATCGATCTCTGTTTCATAAAAATTGATTTATCAATTGAGTAATTTACCAATTATAAAGCCCTTTGTCCAGATGCATATGCTTGATGCGTCCGAGATGTGCTATATATGTAGAAAACCAAAGGGGCGCGCTAAGTTTTTGCGCGCCCCGGTAAGGCACATTCTTCGGAGGGGCTCTCGCTACAATTCCGGCAGACTTTCGATGTGTTCCCGCAGAGCATCAGGGCGACTCAGCGCCATCTTGATAGCACATACGGTCTGCTCTTTGCCAGGACTGGCCGGCAAGGACGGAAAACCGTGCGCTTCCAGCGAGAACTCAAGCTCTCCGATCCCGACCGAGATGGCGAGAGTGATGTGTCGAAGAACCTTGTCGAAGTCGGTGAATTGGTTGAAACGCGATCTGCTCATCGCCTGCTCAATCCAACTCACAACCAGCCCCGCCCCTTCTTCGCTAAGAGCAGTACAGGCCATCAAGATTCGTACAAGCTTACCTCCTCCTGCCTCTGCTATCTCCATTGCGCGACTCATCTTGGTGTCACCTCGCTGAAATTGCCGAGCATGTTACGCGTCTCAAATATATATACTTTCTCCTGAAAATCAATATTAGTTGGTAATACGATATTCATCTTTAAAAAAAAGATTTTTTTGATAAAACTGATATAATGCTAGAAATGTTCTGATTTATATTTCAAATTATTTAGCAAGCTAATAGTTTTTTTAGATATAATAATGAACAAACAGTTGGAAAAATTTATTCAGCTAAAGTTTGAAAAAAATGCCTCAGCACTCGATCTTGGCGCCGGTGATTTTGAAGATGTTAATTTTTTGAACAGAGCCGGATGGAAATGCGAAGGGGTTGACTTAAAAACAGGTGTAAATCTCGAAAAACCATATTTTTCAAAAAGCGCGCCTTTTGATCTCGTATTTTCAAATTACACTTTGCACAAAATATCAAATAAAGAAGTATTTATAAAAACGGCTTACAATAATCTCAAAAAAAACGGATGGTTGTTTATTCACACTTTCGATAAATCTGACGAAAATAGTAATTCGGATCTGGACGAGAAGAGAGTAAGCGCGTTGCTCGTCTCAAGGTTTAAAAATATTAAAGTCGTGATTATTGACATTTTTGACGAGGAAGAGGGCCACAAACATTGGCATAAAGTATTGGAGGTAACAGCACAAAAAAATGATTGAAGTGCTCTCAGGGATTACTAAATTTTGAGAGCTCTGCAATGGCACATTGACAATTAAAGTGGGGGCACTACAAAGGAAAGGTGGTGAAGACGTGAAAAAGCGAAACAAGCCGGAGACCAAGAAGCCTCGAATCACAGTGCGGATCGGAAAGGGATCCTGCGGAATCTGTGACTAAGAGGCAGTAACCAGGGGGCGCTTCAGCGCCCCCCCACTACTCTAAACCCAGAAGGGAGTGCAGATCATTGGACTGCGAATGCGAGATAAATGGACTTGAAGTAGAGACAGGCATTGCCATATACGAAATCGTCTTCGGTCAGGTGCAGATCGAGATCACTGGTCGATGCAACATGAATTGCGAGCATTGTCGCGCTGCTCATGATAGGTCTGATGATATGCCCCTCGAGCAGATCGCAAAGATCGTCAAGTTCGCTAGACGTTACAGTCCCAGCTACAAAGAGCTTCTTGTCTCCGGTGGGGAGCCGTTGATCCACAGAGACTTCTCCCGCGTCCTCTCGTGGATTCGTAACAACGGAGGAGATTTCGTCACCCTGACCACGAACGGGTCACTTCTGCGAGAGGAGCACCTCGATCTGTTCGCCGAGCTGGCCTTCGAACGACTCACGCTCTCCGTCAGCCTAGACAGCCTACACCCGTTGTCTCACGACACTTTTCGCGGGTTCAGCGGGGCGTTTCATCTCGCCGTAAATGCAATAGAAGCAATCGTGAATCGTTCTATACCTGGCGTGGTTGCTTCTATCAGAACCACTCTCAAGCCGAACCAGATCGACGAGATGCCCATGTTCGCGCAGTTTGCTTACGATTCCGGTTGCCAGCGGATTAGCTTCTCCGCCATACACCCGGCAGGTAAGTCAATCGAACGGCCAGACTTCTGGATGACCGCTGAGGAAAAACGTCGCTTCATCAACACAGTCTATGAGCTCAAAGGACAGTATCCCGATACCTTCAACATCACCACGAACGATCCCCTGAAGTGTCTGGTGAGAGGCATGAGTAATGTCGGAGGAGAGGGCGAGCTAGTGTTCGACGGATGTCCTGCGGCGGCAGTAACCTTCAATGTCAACGCCAACGGCGACATGACGCCCTGTGCACTTCTCAACGTTCCCATGATGAACGTATTCGGCATGTCCGTCGACGAAATCGCAGTTGCCTATCAACAAAGCGACATTGTGAAGGACATGTTGGACATGAACCTCTCTGGTAAGTGTGGTGGTTGTGACCGAAAGTATCAGTGCGGTGGCTGTCGCGCACGAGCGTTCATCCGCAACGGCGATCTCTTCGCAGAAGACCCTGACTGCTGGCTCTGACCCCTCTTCAGCCATGGCTCCAAAGGGCGTCGCTTGTGTTATGCGACGCCCTTGATCTTTATATTTTCTTTAATCGATCTCTGTTTCATAAAAATTGATTTATCAATTGAGTAATTTACCAATTATAAAGCCCTTTGTCCAGATGCATATGCTTGATGCGTCCGAGATGTGCTATAATGTAAAAAAATAACAAAGGGGATGTATGGAAGAAGTAAAAAAGAAAGGTTCTAGTGTCGATGGTCACAAATTAGTAATGACTTTAATATTTATCGCAGTGACAGCAGTAATATTTCTAGCCATAGGATATGTAGCAGGAAAAAATGAAGTAGATAACCAACAAACAGCTCTGGTTGAAGACACAGCTACAACTACTACCACAGCTCTCAAATCAACCACCGCTACCACCAGCGCAACGGCTGATGAGACAGCATCGTGGAAGACATATACCAATGAGGAGTATGGGTTTACACTAAAATATCCTGATAGCGCAAATATACTAACCAAGGAAAACGGACGCCTCTTGGATGATTCCATGATTGTTGCTTTTGAATGGGAGACAAATCAGGATGTCGAGGCAGATGTTGATTTAGTTGACAGTACAAGTGTGTCTGACGAGACAAACGCAATCACTAGTATTCCCTACGGCGAAAAATACCTGCAACTGCGAATCTCGAAGCAATCCCTAACTGATTATTCTAGTATGGTAAGTTCATTCAAATCTATAGAATAGATTGTTTAAACTTAGCCCATTGCAACAAACGGCTCACTTAAATGAGCCGTTTGTTTGTTGAGGAGCGCAGAGACCAAAGAAGGTATAACTGCATTAAATTAAAAAACCTCAGATACCAGAGAACAGAGACCAGACTTCAGATAACGCAAAACTTATAACGTATAACGTATAACCACAACGAATAATTACTAAATATATAAACATCCATTAACAAAAGATGATTTTTCTTATCTACTTGAGTACCGCGCAAACTTGTCGCGGGAGCCTCAAGAGAAAGAAAAATCATGCTTTTGAGCGTGCA
>MWBO01000023.1 GCA_002071685.1 candidate division WS2 bacterium ADurb.Bin280
AAGCCGATACCGTAACACCGGGCTACGCCACCGCCAAAGTGGTGATGGAGATAAGCGTCCCCCAAGCAACCGATATCTCAGTTGGCGCAAAATTCACTCCTGTTTCAACAAACACCCAAAAATTTTACTTCAAAAATCGCTCATTTGCCCTCAAGGAGGGTGTTAATTTGATCAGCTGGTATGTCAAAAAAATTCCCGGAGGAAGTTATGTTGCCTCACTGGAAAGCGACCTCTCATCTTTTGAACCCACCAGTTCACAAATAAATCTAGTGACCGACAAGGTAACTTCAAGCGAAAAATTCACAATAGATTTAGGTTTGCCCAAAGTCGAGGTTTTGCAAACTCAAGAAGCTGAAATCACGCCACAAGAAACCCCTTCACCAAGCACCTCGGCCTCACCAACTACTACAAAATCAACCAAATCGCCCTCGACTCCGCCCGTACCATCGCTTGATATGACAGCAACGACCAACCCCCAAACAGCGCCCACAACAGATACTACAGACGAACAAATACCGGAAATCCCCACCCTCCCTCTTTAAGATAAGTAAGTATTGGTCCTAGACAATAGATCTCAAAAATGCTATTTTATCTATTGAAAAATGAACAAAAAAGACTCAAAGCAAAAACAAATTGAAGACTTAAAAGCCGGTTGGCAAAGAACGCAAGCCGATTTTGAAAATTACAAAAAAAGAGTCGAGCAAGAAAAAGCGCTTTGGCGAGATCAAGCGAGATCGGAAACCTTCGCACAGCTTTTGCCTCTTTTAGATAATATTTCTCTAGCCACAAACCACTTGCCTGAAAAAATTTCTAGTGAACCATGGGTACAAGGAATTGTTCACATTGGGCGACAAATAGATCAACAACTCGGTGAGCTGGGAATCACAAAGATTCAAGCCAAGGCCAAAGACGCTTTTGATCACAATATTCACGAAGCTATTGAAACAAGACAAGACAAGTCGTATAATGACGGTGAAATAATTGAAATAATAAGCGATGGCTATCTCAATGGTCAAAAAGTAATCAGACCAGCGAGAGTGATCGTTTGCAAAAATGAATAACGAAAAAGACACTACGAAAAAAAATCCCTTCGAGGGTAAAAAATTAGTTAGATCGAGGAAAGATCGCTACATCGCCGGAGTTTGCGGTGGACTGGGAAATTATTTTGATATAGATCCGTTAGTTTTTCGCCTTCTTTTTATCATTTTGACAATTTTCGCCGGTAGCGGTCTGATCATTTACATAATCTTTTGGATTCTAATGCCCGAGGAGGATGAGAAAAGGTCGGATGATTTAGGAGAAAATATCAAAGAAGGAGCAAATAAAATGGCTCAAGAAATAAAGGAAAAGACGAAGGAGATTGACAAGGAAGAGAGGGACAAGAGGGGGCGACTGATCGGCGGATTGATCATTTTGGCAGTCGGACTGATATTCTTGTTCGACAACATACTTCCAGATCTTGGATTGAATTTCGGCAAACTCTGGCCCTTGATCATTATAATAATCGCCCTTGGAATAATCATAGACTCGGGCAAAAGAAAATGAACATTGGAAGACTTTTAAGCGGGCTCATAATTCTCACAATCGGCGTACTGGTTTTGCTTAATAATTTCGGTATCATAGAGTCGTTCAATTTTTATGATCTCTTGAAGTATTGGCCAATTATTTTAGTCATAATTGGTCTTTCGATATTGTTCAAACTTTTACCCAAGCCACTTGAAGCAATTCTGAACATCCTGCTTGCACTTGGGATTGCTGTGGGCCTAACATATGTTGTAATAAATGCGATAAACAGCCAAGCATCGCCTTCAGCTACTTCACCTTCTAGCAAACAGATCGCCGAACCCGTCAACGAAGATGCAAAAAGAGCGAAAATAGAAGTAAATGCCGGAGCCGCGGATATTAGTATTGAAGGGGGAAGCACTCTTTTGGTTGAAGGAACGGTTGAAAATATATTCGGTTCAACCTCAATTTTCAGACAGTACGACCAAAGTCAAGGAGTAGATGAGATCAAAATAAATCAATTTTCCCGAAATTGGTTTAACAATCTGGGTAGAAGCTCGAAAAATATCTGGAATCTCTCGATAAATCAAGAAATCGAAACCGACCTTCTGGTTTCTTCAGGAGCAAGCAAACTCGACATAGATCTCTCCGACACAAACGTCAAAAATCTCGAGATAGACGCAGGGGCTTCAACTATCAATATTGACACCGACTCGTCTTTTGCAGAGCTTGCTTCTACAATAAAAGCCGGCGCTTCGACTATCAATTTAAGAGTGCCAAAAGATACAGGATTAGAGATCGAGTTAAACGCCGCCTTAACGACAAATAACTTCGAAAAACAGGGTCTTTTAAAAAACGACAAAATCTATAGAAATGACGGTTTTGAAAACTTTTCGAAAAAAGTCCGCCTGGCAATCGATGCCGGCGCTTCGACAGTGAATTTAGAGAGATATTAAAAAGTTCTAAGATTCTAAGAGTTTATTTATTGTGATGGAATTTTCTTGCGCTTTTTTTGTAGTGTACTATTGACTTTTTTCAAAAATTAACTATATTTGACCCGAACAAATTCGTCGTCAAGGAGATGCAAAATGCACATTCACGAAAGTCGCGAATGCAGACCGACAGTAAACGGTGGCTGTGGCGATTGCCCCAGCAAAGGGAGACTGACAGATGGTCCATTCTGCCTTGCTTACGGAAGACTCTTGTGCATAACGACTGGGGGAGTATTGGCGCTGTTACAGTGCATCAAAGATGAACGGCTGTCGAATAGTTCAATGACCTGAACCCAGACCGCCAATATACGGAATGGGCAGGAATATGCTGGAGAGCATATAAATATACTCAGGAAGGTGTGTTGACCATGCTCAAGAACATGCTCGGCATCGCTTTGAAGAGACTCGCAGGCCTACCGCCTAGCTCACTGGGAACCGTCTGCGACTTTCTCGACAAGATGACTAACGAGGAATGGATTGATGCAACCAAGAGATTCCTCCGCAAAGAGGATCCGTGGGCGAAGTCGGATCCCACGCAGCATCTCGAGAGGATCGCAACAGTCACTGTTCCCGTCCTTGAGACCTTCAGAGCGACGGCGCACTTCTTGCCGGGTCAGGCTATCCATCCGGTCTCGCTCACTTTCGACTGCAGCTCCTTTCCCAGCAGATTCCTCTGGTGCGACGCAGTAGTGGAGGAGCCGGAGGGCGAAACCACCCTGCGGATCGATCGGCTCGTCACGCAGACTGCGACACATCGATCGGTATTCGCCGAGCTCGGAGATGCATACACCGAGACCACTCTCGGCCAGATGTACGAGATCTTGAAAGCGCAGGGTCGTTGGCAAGAGGGCAACCTCACGACCGATAGCCCCGGCAACATGTTCTACATCCGTGATAAGTACGGCAAGATTGAAGCGGTTTCCTGCCACTGGAATCCCCACTCCAGGCAGTGGCTCGTCAACTCCAGACTAATATGCTGGGGAGAGTGCTTGAGCGAGAATACGCGAATCATCTCCCGATGCCCCTCCTAGTCCTGCCCTACCGGCTCGCGCCAGTTGCGTTGGCACAGGAACAGCTCACAGTTTGATGCAAACTCGCATCGGCCCCTTTGAAATCCGAGAAGGAAAGTAAAGGGGGCCGTCTCTTTTTAATCTTTGTTCTCTCATTGCAGAAAAAGCTAGAAAAATTTACTCGAAGTATACAAATCAACTATTGACAAAATGTAAAGTATACTTTACAATGTACTTGCAAGTTAAAAAAATCATTGATTGAAAATTTAAAGTAATATGCGTTGCGCGCCCACCCGCGCCCAGTCTCTTTGGAAAAAGGCATTGATCCTCTTCTGAAAGCAGATTGGTCCTAGGGGGAATTTCCGGTTTGTTTCCGGAAAAAAGCGCTAAATGCGAAGCGGAGGAAAGATGGGAAAAATAATCGGAATAGACCTTGGAACGACAAACTCGGTCGCTTGTGTTATTGAAGGGGGAAAATCCAAAGTGATCCCCACAGCTGAGGGTGGGAGTATTGTTCCCTCCATCGTAGCTGAAAGCAAAAACGGAGAGAGACTGGTAGGCCAGCTTGCCAAAAGACAAGCTGTCACGAACTCAAAAAATACAATTTTTTCAGTAAAAAGACTGATCGGCCGTCGTTTTGATGATAGCGAAGTAAAAAAAGACAAGAAGCTGATGCCTTATGAAATAAAAGAGGGCAAAAACGGTGCCGTAGAGGTAGTGATGGGAGATAAGTCTTATACTCCTCAAGAGGTTTCCGCATTCATTCTTCAAAAAATCAAAAAGGACGCCGAAGACTATCTAGGGGAGAAGGTAACTGACGCGGTCATCACCGTGCCAGCTTACTTTAACGACGGACAGCGCCAAGCAACAAAGGATGCCGGAAAAATTGCCGGTTTTGAAGTAAAAAGAATTATCAACGAGCCAACCGCCGCTGCTCTTGCCTATGGTCTTGATAAAAAGAAAGAAGGCAAAGTTGCCGTATTCGACCTCGGAGGAGGCACTTTCGATATCACAATCCTCGAAATCGGCGATGGTGTCTTTGAGGTCAAATCAACAAACGGCGACACACACCTCGGAGGCGATGACTTTGATCAGGCAATCATGGACTACATCGTCAATGAGTTCAAGAAAGAACAGGGCATTGACCTGACAGATGACAGTGCCTCAATACAGAGAATCAAAGAAGCGGCCGAAAAAGCCAAAATCGAGCTTTCCAGTAAACAGGAAACAGAAATAAATCTGCCCTTTATCACCGCTGACTCGTCCGGACCCAAGCACTTAGTGATGCCACTTAGCAGAGCCAAGATGATCTCGCTTGTCTCACCGCTTATCGACAAAGTGGTAAAACCCTGCGAGGAAGCAATCAAAGACGCCGGAGTAAAAACAAGCGATATAGAAGAAGTGATTCTGGTCGGCGGAATGACCAGAATGCCGGCAATCAGTGAAAAAGTAAAAGAAATTTTCGGCAAGGAACCGGTAAAAAGCGTCGATCCTGATTTAGCTGTAGCAATTGGCGCTTCGATTCAGGCCGGAGTATTGGGGGGCGAGGTAAAAGACCTGCTTTTGCTTGACGTCACTCCCCTTTCCCTGGGTATTGAGACCCTCGGTGGCGTAATGACAAAACTGATAGAAAAAAATACCACCATCCCCAGCTCCAAATCACAAATCTTTTCAACGGCCGCTGACAATCAAACACAAGTTGAAATTCATGTTTTACAGGGAGAGCGGGAAATGGCCGCTGACAATCGAACTTTGGGCAGATTCATTCTCGACGGCATACCACCAGCACCAAGAGGGGTTCCTCAAGTTGAAGTCACTTTTGACATAGATGCAAACGGAATCCTCAATGTAAAAGCGGTTGATAAGGCCACTTCGAAAGAACAGAAAATTACCATTACTGCTTCAAGCGGACTTTCCGAAGAAGAGGTAGAGAAGATGAAAAAAGAAGCAGAAGAGCACGCCGAGGAAGACAAGAAGAAAAAAGAACTGATCGAGGAAAAAAACTCTCTTGAGACACTCGTTTACTCTAGCGAGAAAGCCCTCAAAGATGCCGGTGACAAAGTAAAGGTTGAAACCGGCCAAGCTGTAACAGAAAAGATTGAAGCTGCAAAAGAAGCACTCAAGAGCGACGATGCTCAAAAAATAAAGAAAGCGGGAGAAGAGCTGTCCGAGACTATTCAAAAAGTTGGTTCAGAGCTCTATCAAAGCGCCCCAAGCGAAGACAACAAAGAACAGAAAGAAGAAAAAGAAGGCGAAGGAGAGCAGACCAAAGAAGAGAAAAAAGAAGACAAGGACTAAAAATTTCCTTTCGTACAAAAAGGCGCCCTGCCGCGGGCGCCTTTTTGTGTTAAAATATTATAGATGATCAAGAAAATTTCGATTTTATTCGCTCTTTGCGTTTTTCCACTCTTTCTATTTGGCTGTGAGAGAAAAAGCACCCAAATCACCACCGAGCAAATCCCCGCTGTTGAACAAAGCAGTGAAAGTAGCGAAAGCGAAAGTCAAAACGAGGGTGAAAGCGAAGAGGTCACTCAATCACCAACAAGCAGTCAAGAAAGCCAAAGCGAAGCATCCACGCAAAATGAAGATACCAGTTCTCTGGGAGAAACTTATCTCAAGAATCTAAATACCGCTACCGCAAAAGTCCAAAAAGCCCTTAAAAATACAGCCAGTTTTTGTAGCGCTACAGTCGAAGTTGCAAGCGGTCAAACACTTTCTCAAGCGAGCCAATCATTCTTTTATACTACGACAAACGAAGGCCTCAAGGATTGGTACTGGGTCGTGACCGTTGACAGCATTGAAAAAAAGGAGCTTCATTCACTAATAGCTAAATCGGCCTTTAAAGACGATTTTGAGTGCGCCAGCTTAGCTCCCGATCAGGCAAAGCTGAGCTTTTCCGGCGCCTACAATCGCGCTGAGGAAGTGGGAGCGCTCCTCACCTCCATAGACATAGTCAAAACCAAAATCATTTATTCCGGAAGAAGTTGGAAGATTGTGCAGTTTGACGAGCAAGGCAAAAAATCTATTTTATATATTGATGCTGAAAATGGCTATGTCAGCCAAGACAAGTCACTCTTACAAAATTCTGCCTCGTCAGATGACGAATAATTTGTAAAGTTCTCTTTACAGCAGGACGTATAAATAGTAAAATAACTAATATGGCTAGTGATTATTATGAAATTTTGGGCGTTGCAAAAGACGCTTCAAGCGATGAAATAAAAAAAGCATACCGCAAAAAAGCCCTCGAACACCATCCCGACAGAGGCGGCAATCAAGATGAGTTCAAGAAAATAAACGAAGCATATCAGACACTGGGCGATCCTCAAAAAAGGGCCTCTTATGACAGGTTTGGGAAAGCCGGAGTCAACGAAGGTTTTTCGCAGGGATTCGGTGGCGGGCAAACTGGCGGATTTGGCGGCTTTGAAGATTTTTCGGGTGGCTTTGGTTTTAATTTTGGCGGTGGCCTAGGCGACATTTTTGGTGATTTTTTCTCGCAAGCTATGTCAACTGTTCAAGCGCAGGTAGAAATTTCAGTTGCCCAAGCGGTTCTAGGCGATACTCTGCACATTAGCGTTGCGGATGAAAAGATTGATTTTGAAATACCAAGCGGAACGCAAGACGGGACGCAATTCAGGTTTCAAGGTAAGGGTCGAGCAATGCGAAACGGCAAAAAAGGTGACTTGATAATAGAAGTAAGGGTTAAAATTCCGCAAAAAATTTCTAAACAACAAAGAGAATTATACGAAAAACTCCGACAGAGCGAACAGGAAAAAAAGAGCTGGTGGAATAAATAAGGCAACGGCCAGCCACAAGGGCTGGCCGGAGACGACTGCGAGGAAGCGAGAGCTAGACGCCAATGGCCACTCTCACCGTCTGATAGAGATTCACAAGGCGGTCCTCGCTGAGATAGGTGGTGGCGCCATGCTCGATCGCGTCAAAACCACTTCTTCCGCGAAGCTCGCTCACCCCCCCGATCCTCGAGACAACAACGGTAATCATCAGCACGTCAAGTTCGGGGAGCTGCGCACGAACCCTGTCTAGAAGATTGAAACCCTCGACGCCCCTGGATGCTGTGTCGTCGATGACTAGGAGGTCCGCTCGAGCTCCGGCGATCCTTTCCAGAGTGTCGTCGCCATTAACGAAGAAAACAACCTCTACATCACCTCGATTCTGGAGCGTCTCAATCGCTTCTTTTGTTCTGCAATGGCCATGGACACCGACGAAGGCGATTATCATCTTGGTCCTCCCGAGGGAAGGCTGGCGCAACGGAAAAAAGTTTAGACTTTTTTTGGAAAATATCAAGGGTTCACCAATTTTTGATGCGCCTATTGCCTAATGTTATATACATTGTGCTATAATTATTTAAACAAGGAGGAAAGATCGAGGCAGCTTCTACGGTTCCAACCTGGGATTTGTTTTTGGGGATATTTGTCGCCATTACTGTTTTGTACGGCTTTATGATGCAAAGGGAAAAGATAATGGCCGCCCTTTTGGCGTCATATATGGGAATGGTTGTCGTCTCCACTTGGGCCGAGCCGATCAAAGACTTTTTTGAAGGAAAAAAAACTGTCGCAAATACTTGGGTTGAATCAGATGCCTCTCCGGCAACTATAAAAATTATTTTGTTTTTGACGATCGTTGCAATTGTCGCCGCCAAAGCTGATATCGCCATCGGGCGCGACAACGCTATGGCACCGATAGAAATTCTCCTTTATTCGCTCATTACCGGGGTTTTAATCGCTTCGACGGTTTTTTCGTACTTGCCGGAAAATTCGCAAAATGCCATTATGGCACAAACTAAAATAGTTCACTTTCTCAAAGACTATCGCACTCTTTGGCTTTTAGCCCCGATAATTTTAATATTGGTCGTGACCTCGAGACGGCGTAGTTACTAAAAAAAAGAAGGCGGCCACGCGGTGGCGTGGCCGCCCGAAACAGCAGACGGCGCCCCTCTATTGCTCGGTGTCCTCTTCGAAGATCCTCTCCAGTCCTGCCCGCATTGCCAAATTCTGGAACGCAACAATGCGACGCACATTCTGCGCGTCATCCCAGAAAACTGAGTAGGAGATATTCGCAGAAGGCCCCATTGCCTCTAAGGACACTTGCAAGAGGCCGGCGAACGACACTATGGCTTCCCTGAGAGCACTGGGCTCAAGGGCCACCATTCTGATTGTCATCGCGACGCAACTGTCATAGGGCGATGTTAGGTCACACTCAACGGTGAACGCCTGCGGCTTATCACAGATGGCAGATGCGATCCGTATCTGCAGATAGAACGTAGCGCAGAGCTCTCCCAACTTCGACAGAAACCACTTTTTGCGGTAGAGCTCTACTTTGAGCTTTCGCGCTTTCCCGTCCGTAAGACCCTCGCATCCGGACAGTAACTCAGGAAGAGCCTTGAAAAACCCGTGAAGCCATGGCTCCATTGCTGTCGCCTCCCGAACAAGGATGTAAAAATGCTACCAAACCAAACAAAACAAATATGACAAAAAAGCAACTTCTGTCAAATCGCTAAATTAAAAAAACGATCAAACAAACCCAAGTTTTTTTAGTTTTTCCAAAGTCCGTGGATATTACAGTAAATGCGAGCTCTGCTAATATCCTTTAAGCAGAATTTTGCTTCGGGTGAGTCGCCCGGCTTTAAATATTTTCTACAAACGCCTTGATCGTCCTCAACCTGAATCCACTGAATATAATGAGAATCCTCCATCGGGTGTGGAACCTCTCCAACCTTGACCTCACTGCCATCGATGACGGGCCGATGCTTCTCATTTCCCATTTCCAGAGTTTGTTCTTCGAGAACTTCCATCTCCTGATCACAACAAGCCGGCACACCCTTTGATGATCCCAGCACTTCAACCACAAGACCGCATTGATCGCACTTAAAAATTTTTCCAGAGTTTGACATTCTCCTCCCTTTTACTTTTGAAAATTTTGATATACGATAATGATAACATGAATAACGAAGCAAGCGGTAAACCAATACTATCTTACCGCCTAGCCGGGCTTTTGGCGTTGGTTATATTAACCACCACTCTTATATTTCTAAACCGCGCCAGATTGGGTATAGGCGCAGACGACCTTTCGCTCCACGTCCCTTCAAATACCTGTCAAGATCCAAACTCAAGCAGTTGTCCAGCAAAATTTTTTTCTATTGACTGTCAAAAATCTACAACTTCCTGCCACATTTTCTCGTCAAGCGAATCAAATAGCGTAATCGTCTCAGAAACATTGGCGGTAGGAGCCGAGGGCGCCATCATCGCAAGGGGCGAAAAGCTGGAATTTAAAGTCGCAGACAAAGGAGAGAGCCCTTCAGACAAAAATCTTTTTGTCGAAGTTCAATACATCGATACTCTTAAAGACTCTACAAGTGAAAGAGACTACAATCGTCCTTCACTTTTCGTCAAAAAACCCGTCACCGACGAGCAAGTAAAATTGATCGGTCTTGAAGGAAGAGGCGACGGTGCCCAAAAAAGTGCTTTTGCCCTCTTCAATCAAGGCGATTATTCCGTCATCTCCAGCGAAAACGGTTTTTTCAGCTTAGGTCTTGAAGTACCCAAAGGTGCTTCAAGCGATTTGAATGTAAAACGCGTTTCAATCAGTAGCGTCGATGATCAATCTCTGCGCAACTACAATCGCGCCCTCCTTGCGGCCATGGGTTACAAAGAGCAAAAAATAAATTACTCTGCACCCAATGGTCCGCTTTGGTTTAGTCGCGATATTTCAAATCCGGTCTTTCAATATGACAAACCGCAAAACACCGATGAACGCGAACAAATCTACAAGTCAGCGGCCCTCAACGAAGAATCAATCATCCAGTTTTCGATCGTCCCACAAGAAAATATGAGCAATGTCTCAATCAACACGACACTGGATAAAAATATTTTCGATTCGACTATTTACCAAATCGCCCATGATTATAAAAAAATGGGATATGATGCCGCCGCGCCGGGCAGTTACGCCCTCTTGCCCGATCGCCTGATCAAGCCATCGACCACCATCAAAGCAGGCGAAACTACCACTTATTACCTGAAAATAAAAAACAAAGCACAAATCACACCGGGAGTGAAAAACGGTCAAATCATAATTTCTCAAAACAATGTTAACAAGTTTAATATTCCTGTCAGTTTACAAATCAAAGACTTCAAGCTTCTTGAAAGTCCGGTCGAAAATTTTGTCTACGCCCAACCTTATGAAAAAAAATATTCGCAATCCGTCGAAAACGTATACAAGGATATCTCCTCGCACGGATTGAACATTAAGTATCCGATAGCAGACAAAGACTCGATAAAAATAATCAAAAGCAATCAAGGCGCCGTCGGCTTTGATACCAGAATCTTCGAACAAAGAATGCAGGAGCTTTCTAAATTCAATTTAATTTCCAACAATCATCATTTCATTAATGTCTATCTCCACGACGAGCTGATTTCGGCCCTCAATCTCAAAGAAAAAACTCTTTACGAACAGTTGAGCAACGAAAATTTTGTGAGAACCTACGGAGCTCTCATAGATAAGCTAAATGAAATTGCAAAATCCTATGACAGTGTCTTTGTTTATTCGGTGACCGACGAGCCAAGCAACAATGAACGAAAGCGAGTAATATCCGATCGACTCTATCGCATCATCAAGTCAAAAGCATCTCAAACATGGGTCACATATTATTATAAATGTAATTTCAAAATAAATTCTGACAATTACTCGCCCAAAGGGACAAAAATTCCTTCCCTGGAGAGCTTGATTGACCATAAACTTTATTCGCTCAAACACGTCGGGGGAACGGAATATTTGCAGGATATCGCCAAATTCGGCTTCTATACGACTTATATTTCGCAAAACAGAAACCCTTCGATCAACAGATTCGCCCACGGTCTATATGCCTACAAAGTCTCCCCTTCGGCAATCGGCGTCTATGCTTACGGGGATTACATCGGAGATCCCTACAACGATTTCGACAATGCCTGGAATGCCGTCAAGCTCTACCAAAGCGACTTCCTCTTGTCATACCCCACGGATAGTGGCGAAATGACCCCCACTTTGTCTTTTGAAAGCATTAGCGAAGGTATAAAAGACCAAAGGTATTTATATACTCTCGAATCATTAGCAAAAAATAATCAAAGCAAAGAAGCGATAGAAGCCAGATCATTTCTTGAGGCCGTTAAGACTAAACTAAAAACTGATTCAAGTACAATTCTTGCGGCTACAAATTCTTTGAACGCCAGCCAAGTATTACAACAATCTTTTTCGTTTACTTTCAAAGGTGAAAAATTTGACTCTTTTGAAAAAATAAAAGGCAAAATCGCTTCCTACATCGAAAAAATAACCAATCAAGGCGATACGGGAGGACAGGTAGTTTCAGACGGAAAAATTTCCCTCAAGCGCGGATACAATCCCTTCACCATAAATGAATTAGGATATTCATACAAAATCGAAGCGAAATATCTCAAAAATATCAAAATTTATTCCTTTTCTACAAAAACTAAAAATTCTTGGAACTTGGAAAATTCAAGCGCAAGTCAAGGTGTTAAGCTCGAAGAGGGATTGGCTTACTACATCCAAAACAGAAACAGCAAGGCGGTCGAGATTTCATACACCAAAGAGAAATCCACCATCAAAGACTGCGCCACTTTAAACAAAGGATGGAATCTAATATCGGCTACGACAGATGATATTTTTTATCACAATCAGAAATTTTGTATCAATCAGAGCGAAGGTTCCTCGCTCGAGCAGCTATCAAGCAGCGGTAAAATATACAAAACAATTTACAAAATAGACAAAAAAAGCGGGGCCCTCAAAGCTATGAACGTCTCAAAATCAGTCGATTTGATCTCCCAATTTGATCCAGTTTGGATATATTTGTTTTAAATAATCTTAAATAGTCAATGACGTCCTCCCCGAACTCACTCGCTACGCTCGATCGTACGGGGTTTCCTTTGCTCCGCTACTCATGAGAATTCGCCACTGATATCTTCG
>MWBO01000024.1 GCA_002071685.1 candidate division WS2 bacterium ADurb.Bin280
TTGGAGAGTAAACCATTCGGTAAAATTCCATCGGGAAAGACGACCAAAATGACGAGAAAAGGTTTTTTGTTCAAGATCGAAGTCATTGCTATCTTGGAGTTTGGCAAAATAGACTTCGGTTTTGGTGTTTTGAATATCTTTGTATTTAAGATATTTCTGAGTAGTGTAGTAGTCGATGAAATAATATATGGAGATATAGGCAATTTCAATAATAAAAACTTGAAAATCGACAAAAAAGAGAATGGCGGGAATAAAAAGCAGAGAAACAAAGGAATCTACGCCGGGTTGCTTGAAGATGTTTAGGGCGACTGAGGCAGAATCGGAAAAGTTTCTGACAGCCTGAACGGTTTCATGGCGCTCAAGTTTAGATTCGGCTTTAAGGTCGGAGAGAAAGTAGGTGTCGATGTCAAGGGAGATGTTGCTAATAATTTCTTCGAGTCGGGTGGTAGATTTTATTCTTAAATAATTATCGATGAGACGATTAAGGAAGAGGAAAAAGAGAAAGGTGAGAATTGTTGGTAGAGGTTGTGTTGTTTCCAGTAGATTTATGAGATGAGAAAAAAGAAAAATAGTAATTAGAGGTAGGATGGCGGAAAGAAAACGAACAAACAGCCAAAAAAAGAGAGGTGATTTGTTTTGGATGATTTTGAGAATAAACCGGATAACTAGATAAGATTTTTTGTTCATAACGAATAAAATAGTATCAACAAAGTTGAGGGGAAAAGCAAGTTTTGTGAGAAAGAAATGTCGTTGTAAAATAGAGAGTATGGAAAATAAGCTTTACGACACAGTAGTGGTAGGATCTGGGCCAGCCGGATTGACGGCGGCAATATACAACATCAGGGCAAATATGAAAACGGTGGTGATTGCCGGCGGACAACCGGGAGGTCAGCTGATGATGACAACGACAGTTGACAATTGGCCGGGTTTTGCTAGAGGAACTGGTGGAGTAAAACTAATGATGGAAATGCAGGAGCAGGTAAAAAATTTAGGAGTGGAAATAAAAAACGGGATGGTTGAAGAAATTAAATCGGTAAATAAAATGTTTGAAACAAGACTGGCTGGAGGAGAAAGAATGACCTCAAAAGCGATAATAGTGGCTACGGGAGCAAAAGCAAAATGGCTGGGAATTGAAAGGGAAAAAGAAATGATCGGTAGAGGAGTGTCGGGATGTGCCACTTGTGATGGGATGTTTTTTAGAGACAAAATAGTAGCAGTGGTTGGAGGGGGTGACACGGCTTGTGAAGAAGCAGATTTTTTGACAAAATTTGCTACAAAAGTGTATTTAATTCATAGAAGAGATCAGTTGAGAGCAAGCGTGGTGGAACAAAAGAGAGTGCTGGAAAATAAAAAAATTGAAATTTTGTGGAACCATGAAGTAGCAGAAATATTGGGAGAGGAAAGGTTGACAGGAATAAGATTAATAAATAATCTTAAAGGACAGGAAAAAATTGTGGCCGTTGATGGCTTGTTTATTGCAGTGGGTCATAATCCGGCGACAGAATTTGTAGCAAGTTTAGTAAAAAGAGACGAAGATGGTCATATAGTTATTGGCGAGGACAAAAACTATAAAACAATGACTTCAAAAGCTGGTGTTTTTGCGGCGGGAGATTGTACAACCGGGAATAGAGATTATAAGCAGGCAATTGCGGCAGCGGGAGACGGATGCAAGGCGGCTTTGGATGCAGAAAAGTGGGTAAAGAAAATTTACGGCTAGGTTGAAGTAGATTGTGGGAAAAGTGATTTTATTTTTTTGATAAAACTTGCTTTGGAAAAGGCAGAGGCGCGACTGATACAAGTGGACGGATGAATTTTAGTTTTTTGGAGTTTTTGGATAGCCTTGGCACAAGAACCAGGGGTTAATTCATTAAAAAATATGCCGGTTTTGCCGTCAATTACAGTTTCGGTAACTCCCCCACTGCGGTAGGCGATAACCGGAGTGCCGGCGGCCATGGCCTCGACGGGGGCAATACCGAAGTCTTCGTTGTCGGAGGCAAAAATAAAAGCTTTGGCAGAGGAAAGTAGTTGTTGTTTTTGATGATTGGTGATTTCGCCTAAAAACTCGGTTTTGGGGCCAGCAAGAGAAAGGAGCTCATTTTGATAGCCAGCAAAGTCGCGACCGAAAATTTTGAGGGGCAAATTGAGTTTTTTACAGGCAAGAATGGGAATATCGTAGCGTTTAGCCCGGGCGAGACGACCACCGGTGAGGAAAAACGGCTCGCATGAATTTTTCGCCGTGCTCACGCCCTCGTACGAACGCCACTCGGATGGTTGCGCGCGGGAAAAATTATGCTTTGCCTTACTAATATTCGGTAGTTCAACTGGAGGATTGATAACAATGGAGTCGCGCCGGTAGAATTTTTTAATTCTGGCGGCAGTGGTGGAAGAATTGGCGATAAATTGGTCGACATTTTGAGCAAAATGATAGTCAAAATAACGGAGAAAATGATTGATAAATTGGGCCAATAAATTGAAAAGCGGATATTTTTTAAGATTGCGAGCGGTGGGTAGACCATAAAGATAACGCGGTGGAGTGTGACAATAACAGAAGAGTTGGGCATTTTTTTTGTTCAAGGCATTGGGAAAATAGGCGCCGGTGGCGGAAGAGATGATTAGATCGTAAGAAGAAAAATTAAAAAGTCTAAAGCCTAAAGGAGAAAGAAGACGAAGAGGAGAGATAATTTTGTGAGCGAAAGGGATAAAACGGAAAAAGGATTGGTGAACTCTCCCCTGCCATTTTTTTTGGAGACGA
>MWBO01000025.1 GCA_002071685.1 candidate division WS2 bacterium ADurb.Bin280
TGCTCTGTCTCATGTCAAATGCGACTCCAGCCATAGGGATATTTATGCCTGAAGCCTCCTCTCTACCCAGGAGTTGATAAACTCCTTGGGTGTTTTCAAATTAAGGGATAGATGAGGGCGCTCCATGTGGTACTCATCTAGCCACTTATTAACGTAAGTTTGTAAAGATTCTTTTTCGGTTAGTTTGTATTTTCTCCAGCCGATACATTCACGCCTTATGGTTCTATTGAATGATTCGATAAAGCCATTTTCTTCTTTCTGGTATGGTGTTATCTGCCTAAGGCCTTGGCAGTATCTCTTGGCATGTTTGCGGAAGATGCTTTTGAACTCGGAGCCGTTGTCGGTCTGGAGCCACTTAGTGCTATCAAAGAAGTTGAATGCTCTCTCTAGGGCGTAAGTGGCTGAAACGGATGTTTTATCCGGCACTATAACCGATACTGCCTCTTTGGTAAAAGTGTCGATAAAGTTGATGGTGAATAAATTACCTAGATCGACAGTATCAGCTTGAATTACCTCCCTTGGTTTTGTTGCTTTGGGCAGGGAGGGCCTTCTGACCCATTTCTTCCAAGCACTATGTAAGACAAAGTGCTTGCCCAGTATCCGATATGTCTGTGCTACCGATACCTTGATATTGTGAAATTTCTTGAGCCACCAGACAATCTTCTGTCCGCACACTCCATCCTTCTCCCGCCTTCTTTGGATAATAAGGTTTTCTGCTCTATGATCTATTCTTTTCACTCTCTTTCTTCTCTTGGCCTGGGTGTATCTTTTGATAAATGCTCTAATACCATAGAACTTTATTCCTCTTATCCAACGAAAGATTGTTGAACGATCTTTTTTCAAGGAACGGGCAATCTTGTCTACTTGGACATCTTGCTGGTAGAGCTTCCAAGACAGCTCTATTTTCGCTATATTATTCATAGTGCGACTCCTTTTTATGTTTATACAACTACATTATACTGGAGTCGCATTTTTATTGAGAATAACCAGATAGAAGCGTGAGTTTATTAAAAAAGCCCCGAGGGGCTACGTTGAGCAAAAAAACAAAGTAATGATTGGCCTACCATGAGTTTGCCATCCATACGGCGAGTCTAAACGGCGAGTCGAATAGTCTGCCATGAGCGAGGGGCGAAGCGGCGAATGAAATGATGGGGGCAACGACCGCGAAAATTTTTTACCCTTTCGTCGTAATTTTCAACAATTCATTGGGGCACCTTTGTATTTGGGGAGGCCCACCGGCTTTACCGGTGGGCCTGTGGACGAAGGGGTCTCTTGGTTTTCGCGTTTCGAAACCGGCTCAGTTTTCGAGGAAGTGCAGGCCTATGTCCACATAGTTTTCCCCACTCCTAACCCAAGTCCGAGAAGTCGTTTCGAAATGCTTGACTGTTGCCCCGACAGCTTCGCACATACATCCCAAGGTCTTTGCAACTGAGCGCAGAAATCCATCCGGGTACATGAATTTCGCCGCCATGGACGTGGGGCCGGAACCATCATCTTCGACGAGGTAGCCGGAGGGAACATCTCCAAGTGTCCCCAAGAGAGACTCGATCATTTCTTGCTGAGCCTCGGAAAGGTGGTCAAAAGGCTCGCGACCGCCCATGAGCACCCTTCCTACCCCCTGGCCTTTCCTGAAGGAGGAGGCGTGGATTCGATGTCCGGTTAACAATGGGTCTATCGAGCCGAAGCACACCCAGACGCATGTCGATCCCTTCACAACCTGAACCCGAACTACTGTGTTGCTGACTTTCTTCAATGAAATCACCGCTAGCTTTGACCTACCGTGAAAGCAATGGTTAGGTGTCTAACTTGTTGTTAGACTTGTTGCCAGCACCCGCAAAGTACCACATTACTTTGTTTCTGTAAATATATAACCCTCAAAAATTTCAGAAATCAATTCGTTAGCTTTTTTTTCGTCAATATCCGCTCTGTTTAGAACGGTATATCTATCCCTGTTTTTGTTAGCGTATATTAGGGCAGATGATATTAAATCCCTTGTAACACCCCCAGCTTCCGCTTCTTGTAAAAGCCCAAGGTCATCTACAAGTTTGCGTATTATGTTGTGATTTTTATTTTGAAGTTTTGACATTATCAAAGCTCCTATGCTCACGCTAATAGCATGAAAAATATCGATTTTACTTTCTAGCTCCTTTGAAAAAATATGCTCTGATCCGCTTTCGGGTCGCCCCGAGCCATAAATATTTGTAATGTATCCCGACATCACAACCAGATTAAGAATCGCATCAAGCGACTCTCTGCTCTTACACAATATTATAGGAAGCTGTTTTTCTAAGATTTTTATAAGTGTTTCTGCGATATTATAACAAAAATCATCAATATGCTCGCCGGTATCTATTGACGATATTTTCCAATCTTCAAGTGCAGTATAAATTGATAAAATATCGCAAAGTCCATAATAGTGATAGCTAAAATTCGATCTAGATATCAAGTCGTAGTCAATAACAACTGTTTCGGGAGGTTTTGATTGAAATGTCTTTTTTACTTCACCTTCCTTTAAGCAAGACTTATCAGTAAAAGAAACATTTGTTGAAAAAATCGAAGGTATGCAGATATGGGGTATTTTTTTTATGTAAGATATATATTTTGCAATATCCGATGTTTGTCCATTTCCAAGACTTATTATTCTGCTAAAATTACCCTTTTCCGCGAAACTTTCGATTTCTGCCCTATTTATGCCAACTTCTTTCCTATTTATAGCGCTGGCTTTATCTATTTCATAGTCATCCACCAAGTCAAGCGATGTTTGAGAGTACAAAAATAGATCATCTTTATTAACATTTTCGATGATCTTTTTTGAAAGACCGTCTTGTTTGACTATATTTGAATTAAACAACATTATTTGTTAAAAATACTATACAGAGAAAGTTAAAATAATCAAGATTAATGGAAACGGTAGTGTATATTGATTTTGATGGAACTATCAGCACGACAGATGTGCTTAATCATCTATTAGAGGCGTTTACCGGCAATCAGTGGTTGCCAATTGATGAAAAATACTTAGCTGGTGAAATTTCCTCCAAAGAGTGTATCTCAAAGCAAGTTTCCTTAATGTCAAAAGCTACAAACCGGGAGATTCTTGAAAAGGCTGAAGAAGTCGGGCTCGACCCTTATTTTAAAGATTTTATAAAATATTGCATAAAAAAAGAATATAAATTTAAGATTTTAAGTGATGGACTGGATATTTATATAAATCATTTGCTCAAAGCGGAGGGCATTGAGGGAGTTGAAGTAATGTCAAATAAATTTATCGGATCAGGAATTGTCAAATTTCCCTACCATTATAAATTGTGCAAAAAAAATTGTGGAAATTGCAAAAAAGGTCACATTGAATGTAGCAAATTCACTGTGTACATAGGGGATGGGGCGAGTGATTATTGCGCAGCAAAGGAGTGTAATTTAGTATTCGCGAAGAATTCGTTATCAAAACACTTAAAAAATAACAATATAAAACATATTCAATTTAATAACTTTAAAGACATTACGGCTTATTTCGAAGGTCTCGATGTTGATTAGATATATATATCTTCTCCTAATTTACTCAACTTCTCGGTAAACTTTAAGATTAAGCCATCCCCCATTGCCTCGTGGACTCTTCTCAGGCCCCAATAAATCATGTATAAATCTACTAGATCTTTTTCGTGTTTACTAAATTTTCTAAACTTGGAATATGCGTCTATGAGTAATTTATAAGTTTTTGCCCCATAATCTTTTGTGATCTCTTTATATTTAAAGTATGCCAAGTCCATGAGGGGATCACCGGCGAAAGAATCTCCAAAATCGATAATGCCAGAATATTGGCCATCGCTCGAATATATATGGTCAAGGCAAAAATCTCCATGAACGAGGTGAGGTTCACTTATCTTTGCAATCTTCCATTTGCTGCTAATCCAGATCTTATAAAGATAATCAACCAAAGATCTCTCAACGAGGTCATTTTTACTAATCTCATGCACCCATATATCAATTTCATCAAAAAAATCTTCCCAATTGCAAAATTCTTTTCCCGTATTGCCATTTAGTCCGACTCTGCCAAACTTATCAAAATTTAAACTGTAGAATTTATTTAAATCTTTGGCGAGATCGTCGTAAATACATTGCTTCAAGAATAGCTTGGGCTTATCATTTATTGATTCGCCCTTAACCTCTGACTGTAAAAGATAATCACTACCATAATCGATGGGCGTCGATACGTTCGCGGCATGATTGTTAAGAAGTTTAAGTGCATGCGCCTCAAACACAAAGTTGCTACTTCTTCCCTCTTTTCCTATTTTGAGATAATTTCGCTTTTCCCCTAGGTCTACAGAGTACGTGAGTGACTCCCCCGAACTAATAAAGTCCAACGACTTAACTCTCTCGTTTAAATCTTTTGATAAAACTCTTTTTGTGATTTCCTTAATTTCATCAAGGCTTAAAAGTACCTGCAACTCTTTTCTAACTTCATCATTCTCAGGAGTATGGATTCCAGCAATTGCATAGAAAAGGAATGGGTACATATATTCTTTATGAATCCCGTCGGATGGAATGTCGCCAGAAACGATATTTCTATAAGATCCAATTGGGTCTAATATAAAATATAGTTTTTTGGCATCTACTATACCGCCTTTTAGCAAGTAAAGCGATTCTTTCGTGATCAAATCACCCCTAATAGTATGAGGTATATAGACCCCTCTTTCACCCTTTATCTTTGAAAGGTCTACATTTTTTGATTTTAAGATAACAATAATCCTGCATTTTCCGGATAAGTAAACTAGGGTACGAGTTGGAAAATCGGCAAAAGAGTTTTTGTCAATTAGGTTGTCTTTGTATATCGCCCAATACTGTTCAAAACTTAACGTTTTATCAATTGAATAGATAATCTTAAGCCCTTCTCTTTCCAAAAACTCTTCAATCACTTGGTGGAGGTGGTGCATTTCCGGTCTGATTACAAGAAACTGAACACCTTTCGATTCTAAAAAGTTAGATAGGGTTGACTTATTTTCGGACACAAATTTTCGTAAATTATCATCCGAAAGATCCTCGAATTGTTTAATATTATGGTTTAATATTAAATTTGCAAGATGGTCTGAATATAAATCCTTCGCCAAATTGATGTTTGCGTTTATTGATTCTTCTGCTGTAATTATTCCACTATTCGCCGATTCAAGAAATTTTTTACCGAATACTTTTTTAATTTTTGCAGAAATGTTGTTGTAAAGATTTCCTAAGTTATATCTTCTAAGGTTATCGAGTAGAGCAGTTTCTTGGGCATACTTACTCAACTCTGCTTCTGATAGGCTACCGGTGTATTGTGCTATTTTATCGCTGTAGTAGTTTTTCATAATACGTAATATATTTGTCCGCCCACTCATCTTGATCAAAATTCTTCAGCCATAGCATTTCTTCGTCTTTCGTTACTTTAAATGCCCGTAAAATATTTTTTGAAAAATCTTCGGGATTTTGCCTTGAAATAATGGCTAGGGGCGTGTATGAAGCAAGCTCTTCGAAAGTTGGGATATCTGAAAGTACTGTTCTTTTCCCCAAACTTAAACTTTCCAGAGCAGAATAACCAAAACTCTCAGACTTACTAGGGAGGATGATGACGTCGGCTATCTTATATGCCTCTGATATATTGTCAAAATTTAAAAAGCTTGCTTTAATCTTATTACTTAAGCAAATATTCTGAATTATCTCCACATTCTTTATATATTGATTATCTAAACCCGAAAAAACAACTTGAAAATCCGGGATATCATCTTTGATCATTCCAAGAGCTTTTGCTGCCAGATCCTGGCCTTTCTGAAAAATCTCCATCCTGGAGGGAACTACAAAAGTGAGGATGTTTTTTAAATTATATTTCCTTAGTATGTCCTCTTTGCTTTTTGCGCATCTCAGGCGGCTTACGTCGATACTGTGGGGTATTGCAGTAGTGCTGAATCTAAATAAGTCATTATATTTACTAGCATAATGGCTCGATGGAACAATGAAATTATGAACCAACTTGTCTGCAGCAATGATTTGTTTTATTTTTTTCAAACTTCCACGGCCCCAATTGTGGTCGAATTCAAAAGGATTTTCGTGAAGAGTAAATACCCTTCTCGAACTTCTGTAAAGATGAAGGAATAGGAGGGAATTCAAGTGTATCAAGTCATAGTCGTTGGCATCAAAACTTCCTTCAATGAATTCCGCAAAGTCACTTAGCTTTTTATTATTAAAATCAGAAAAAAATCTATTCTTAATTTCATATTCATTTACATCAAGACCTTTTTCCAGGGGGAAATATTTTACTCCCAGCTTTTCTCTATATTTCCCTGAAAGCATTAGAACATCGACTAATATTCCCTTTCTTGCCAAAGATTCAGCAAGATCAACAACATACCTCTCAGTGCCTCCGATGCTATTATCTGAAATTTCCCACAAGCTTACAATGAGTATTTTCATAAGTATTCCTCGATGATTTTGGAATAATTACTAACAGAGTGAAGCTCTGAATATTTTACGGAATTATTACTCATGTTTGAATATTCTTCTTTACCCACTTCTAATCTGAATGTATCGAAATCGTTAATTACAATCCCCATTCTCTTCTCTCTGACCACAGCAGAAAAATCTATGACATTAGAAATTATCGCTGGCTTTCCGAGCGAAAGGCCATCAATTATAGAGTTGGGGACATCTTTAGAAATCTTTCTCTTAGGAGGGAATGCTATAAAGTCAGATTCATCAAAAATTGACTTCAGCTGAGATTTATTAGCAGGCCATTTCATTTTAACTCTGCTCTTAACGCCTAGCTTGTCCACTTGCTTATTGAATGCTTCCAACATATCATCCCTAGGCATAACAGTTAAATTTAGTCTTGTATCTTTTCTAAGCATTTTAAGCAAAAAATTGATCCCCCTATCCTCCAGTGGATTGCCTTCTGCATTATTCCAACTTGCAAATAAAATCTGTATATTATCTGGATTGAAAACTTTTCTGGATTTTTTAACAGAAAACAGGCTTGGTGTCCTAAAAACTTTAACCATATTCGCCCTGATGCCGTTTTTAATCATTATCTCTCTGTGCTCTGGCAACTCTACAAAAACTTTTTTCAAGTTTTTGTAGCCTCTAAGGTGCTGAACGTAATCTTGATTGGGCCTTCTGTACATAGAGATATAGAGATTGCTATTGGACTTGTTGAAAATTTCTCTCATTTTGCCAGAGGGTTCTTCCTCGAAATAGTGTATTCCATTTCTTGTAACTCTTGCTATTATCGGCAACAGTAAAGTATATCCAGTTTCCGTTAGTATAAACTTTTTGTTCTTTATATCGTCAGCACTTAACGGCTCTTGTTTTAAAAATCTTGCTGCAGAAAACAAATATGAATTAGTCTTTGACCGCAAAATCTCGATTTGATTCGAAACAGCCTCCCTTTTTGCATAAAAATCAGATATATATAACATAATACTTTCTTGTCAAATTACCACAAAAACAAAAAGAGCTCAACATAGAGAGCCAGTGTATAGGCTATTTAGTAACCCCCTTTGAGTCTGTAAAAAAAATCAGACAGTATTTGGGGATGAGTAGCCTTTATATGCCTCAAATCTTTCGCCTTCCTGCGTGAGAGGTAGTGGGCGATGGTAAAACTTGCCTTTGTATTTTTTACTTACTATAGTTCCAAAAACCGCAGAATGATGTCGTGCTGTTTTTCAACCATTTTCTTTGCAAAATCGAAGAAGATTTTTTTATTGTAGTCCCTATCTATTTTTTCTAAGGCCCACTTTTTAAATTGTTTCGTACTCTTCCCGCTGGTTGTTGCAATATCTAGATAAAAATCATTTACAAAGTGGGACATAGCGTCTGCCGAAGCTAAAATTTTCCCCTCTATTGTTGACGGCATTTTATCATCACTATTGCAACGATGGCTTTCAATATTTTCTTTTACTGCAGTAATTATCTTCTTGTCATACCCCAGCTCGGCTAAGAATCTCGAAGCTTCCTCAGCGCCTGCAGCAGCGTGATCACCTTTTATTCCTCGGACCCTCTGAATATCATGCAGCCAGACACTTAACATCAATATTTCTTCATCTGCGGCAGGAAGCTTTCTGAGTAATTCTTTAGCGAATTTTTCAACTGTAAGTAAATGATCACGGTAAAACCAATCTTCTACATTTCCTAAATCTTCACATTCTTTTTTGATAGTGTTTTTAACAAACTTAATATTTTTCATGAGTTCATAGTAGCAGAACAGAGGTACTTTATTAAGCTATTTTGACCGCAACAACAAAAATAACCCGCATTAACGGGCTAAATTATCATTTCTACTTAAATGATGGCTGCGCCACCCGTAGCTCCGCAAGGAGCGAAGGATGGCGGGGTCGACGGGATTCAAACCCGCGATCTCCACTGTGACAGAGTGGCGCTTTAAATCAGCTAAGCTACGACCCCACTATAAAAGAGAATTGATTGCGCCTCCCTTTGCTTTCTTTCCATGCACAAACAATTTTCTCTTTGATAAATATATCTCAAAATCTTAATGCTGTCTAGAGTGGAAAACATTAGTTCGTAGCCAGAATTTTGTTTTGCGATCAACGATCCATTATTTGTTTTTATAATGAGCACAATTCGTTGCCTAATTTCCTGTAAGAAAGTGTGCGATCCGGAAGTGAATCTAACGGACAAATAGTTCCTTGCCTTATTCCTGTTCCTTGGGTAGTACTTTCCCCTGCTAATACATCCGTCACCATCAAAATAACCTCGTAGAAAGTCTGCAAAAAAACTATTTGGTATATGCGGTAGGCGGACACTGTTGCTTTTCGCTGTTGAAAATCCGATCCTCTTTAAATCCAGGAAAATCTTCTTGCTCCCAATTTGGATTCTATAGGCGATTTTACCTTCGGCACCTTTGTTTTGTTTTTTTTGAGAGATTTTTTGCTTTGCCTTCATTGAAAATTGGATTTTTTCTAATACATCGTGATCGGTTGATACAAATTCTATGTAATAACTATTTTTTTTTTGGCTTCTTGTCATACAACCATCTGCAGTAAAAAAACCCAGTATATAAGCCGTGTCAACTGTCCATTTAGAAAAAAACTGTTCGTTTACAAACTTTACGTTTGATTTTGTGCTTTCGCTTTTTGTTCGGTACATTTTACTATTAATATTATACAACTTATAGCTGATTTTCAATGGATGCAACAGCCTTGTCATTTGGAGAGATTTGGCGTATATTGTAAATCGTAAAAATAATTAATTTATGAATAAAATTTCCATCATAAATAAGAAAGGAACACTAAATGACTTCAGTAATTGTGTCGGCCGCAATTGCTCTGATTGCTGGCGTAGCGGCTGGATTTTTTTATCGTCAAGCAAGTTTGTCAAAGAAACTGAAAGAGAACGATACCAAGCACAAGGAACTAATAATTGAGGCCAAGGACGAGGCCTTGAAGATCAAGGAAGAGGCGGAAAAGGAAAGGCAGAACAAGCTCAAGGACATTAGCGAACGTGAAAGGTCTCTTTCCAGAAGAGAAGAAAACTTGGAGTCGCGCCTTGAACGGTACGAGAGCGCAAAAACGCAAATCGAAGAGAAGCAAAAAAGCATAGAAACTATCAAAAAAGAGATTGAAGAGATACGACTAGAAAAGATAAAAGAACTCGAAAAGGTAGCCAAATTGAAAACTACCGAAGCGAGAGACCAGATCATCAAAGAAGTAGAGCGGGATTACGAGGCGGACATTGTTAAAAAAGTTCGCGAGATGAAAGAGCTACTCAAGGAAAATTCAGAACAAGAGGCGAGAAAGATCCTTTCGGTTGCAATAGGTAGGATGGCAAATGAATTTACTGCCGAACACACGGCAACATCAGTTCAGATACCCAGTGAGGAGATGAAAGGTAGGATTATCGGCAAAGAAGGGCGAAATATTCAGGCCTTTGAGCGAGCGACCGGTGTGGATCTGATTATTGACGAAACCCCTGACACCGTCTTGCTTTCGTCATTTGATCCTATCCGAAGGCATGTTGCCAAGGTGGCGCTTGAAAGACTGATCTCTGACGGAAGAATTCAGCCTTCTCGAATAGAAGAGGTTGTCGCCAAGGTTCAGCAAGACGTCAAAAAGGAGGCCAAAGAAGCCGGAGAAAAGGCGGTTTTTGATCTCGGTGTTCATGGACTACATGGCGATCTGATCAAGATTATCGGTAATTTAAAATTCAGAACTTCCTATGGTCAAAATGTGTTGGCCCACTCTATGGAAGTGGCAAATATCGCCGCACTACTGGCGGCGGAGGTGGGAGCGGACGTAAACATTGTCAAAAAAGCAGGTATTCTTCACGATATCGGAAAAGCTGTTTCTCACGAGATACAGGGTTCGCACCATCATCTTTCTGCCGAAATAGCCAGAAAATACGGAGTTAGCGAGGATGTTATTCACGCAGTCTTGGCTCACCATGACGATGTCGAAGCAAAGACTGTCGAGGCAATTTTGGTAAAAGCGGCCGATGCTATTTCCGGATCGAGACCTGGCGCCAGACGCGAGACTCTGGAAAACTATGTGCAACGGCTCAAAGATCTAGAGAATATCGCCAATTCGTTTGAGGGCGTTGACAAGACCTTTGCCATTCAAGCCGGAAGGGAAGTCAGGATCATCGTCAAGCCGGAAGCAGTCACCGACCTTGAGGCGATTAAACTGTCAAAGGACATAGCCAGAAAAATTGAACAAGACTTGCAGTATCCCGGTATGATTAAGGTCAACGTAATAAGAGAAGTTCGATCAGAGGAATACGCAAAATAATGAAAATATTATTTTTCGGAGACATATTTGGCAGGACCGGCAGAAGAGCGGTCGTTGATTTCATTGCGCGTAAAAAAAAGGAGCTCTCAATAGACTTGGTAATAGCAAATGCCGATAATATCAGTTCGGGCAAAGGGCCGATCGAAAAAACCTACAATGAGCTAATTGACGGGGGAGTTGATGTACTCACCTGTGGCGACCACATTTGGGACAACAAAGAGGTAGAGGTTTTGCTCGACGATCAAAAAAAATTAATTCGTCCGATAAATTATCCCAAAATTAATCCGGGCGAAGGATACAAAATCATCGAAGTTGATGGACAAAAAATTATGATTGCCAGCGTCTTGGGAAGAGTTTTCACTACCGAGGGGCTGGATTCTCCGTTTGCCACTCTTGACGAGGCGATAGAAAAAGAAAAATGCGACACGATATTTGTCGATTTTCACGCCGAAGCAACCAGTGAAAAAAATGCTTTTGGTCACTATTTTGCGGGAAGAGTTAGCGCAATTTGCGGCACGCACACTCATGTTCAAACTGCCGACGAAAAAATATTGGAAGGTGGCACCGCGTATATAAGCGATGTTGGTATGTGTGGTCCTTCGGAGGGCGTGATCGGCGTCGATAAAGATCAGAGTATCAAAAGATTTCTTTCAGCTATTCCTACCAGCTTCGAGCCGGCCGAGGGAAGGGGTCAGATCAATGCTGTGATCGTAGAGATTGGCGAAGACGGCAAAGCAAAATCTATCGATAGAATCAACGAACTCACTGACTAGACTTTATCTTATCCTTTATTTTGATCGAAGGTTTGAAGGAGATAGTTTTGATTTGCATTTTTTGTTTCTCGCCTTTTTTAATGCTGTAAACCTCGCTTGCCTTCCATGTCGTTGTAGAAAAAGTGCCAAAGTCTTTTAGTTGGACTTTATTTCCTTTTAACAGTTCTTGTTTTATTTCCTCAAAAAAAACCTCGAGGAAATTTTCTGCTTCTTTTTTTGAGATCTTTTGCTTGTTTGATAAAATCTTCACAACTTCTTTGAAGGTTGTTGATTTTTTTGCCATAAACTAGCTCTCGTTTGTTAATCTATTAAAACAGAGTGTCCAAAAGTAAGATGCGAAAGTAGTAAGGGCGGAAACTACCAGAACCGCTGCTGCTACTACCGCCAAACTTCCGATTGTTCCGATGGTCATCGCGCCCAGATCGCCAGCCAAAAAATAAAATAGCGCTCCGATAACGAAGAACAATAGACCGAGAACGAAAAAAGCGATCACTGATGCTATCGTAAAAGACACTTGAATTGCAAGGGCCACCAACCATATCAGAAGCGAGCTGGATATTTTTTTGTAGGCCATTTTCATTGATTTTGAGAGTGCTTGAGTAGCGCTTGAATTTTTTAGGACGATTAGTCTTTCGCCAAATTGTTTGACGATAGTCAGGAAGACCGAGAATAAAACCAAAATTGCGATTGCCACGATTGAAAGTCCAGCCAGAAGAATCAGCGGAACTATTTCGTTTGCTCCGCTAACAAAAGGTATCATCGGTGAAAGAACGATAGCGACAAAAAGGGCCGCTATCAGTGAAAGAAGGATGTTGAAGATAAAAAGTTTCCAAGCGTACTTTTGCCCGAGTTTGAAAAACTTTTTTGCCGATTCGTTCTTTTTGACGCCGGAAGTTTCGCTTTGATCGGCGAAAATTATCAGTCCTGCCTTGGAGCGATAAGATATATAAAGAACGACAATAATCAGGGTGGTCACTATGGCAATAATTATACTCAATAATCCCACATTGCTTAGGTTGAAAAAGGAAATTATTTGTTGGGATAGAGAGTCTGTAAATGCCTTGGCCGTGTCTTTATTTGTCGGTATGGCCGGCAATTGATAGAATGTTGCAGATTCCAGACCCGCTTCAGTCAAAACGGCAAAAAAACCAAGCCACCAAAGAGATTTTGCTGTAAGAGTGAGTTTCCAAGACCTTTTGAGAATTTTTGAAAAGTCCATTTTCTTTTATTATTTTTATAATATTTTAGCAGACATCTTCATTTATTTCCACAAAGGTGGTAATATATACCTGTTAAAGTTTTCGGGGTGTAGCGCAGTTGGTAGCGCGCAGCGTTCGGGACGCTGAGGTCGTCCGTTCGAGTCGGATCACCCCGACCAAGCCCTTGTAGCTCAATTGGATAGAGCAAGCCCGTCCTAAGGGAGAGGTTGCAGGTTCGAGTCCTGCCAAGGGTACCATCCCACGTCGCCCCTTCGCAGCATGGCGAAGAGGGGCTATGCGGGGTGTCCCGCGAAGCTTTAGCGGAGTAGGGCAAAATGTATTACGTGTATTTAATTAAATTGAATAATGGCGAATATTATACCGGCTCGACATCCAATCTTGAAAATCGCTTATTAGATCATCAAAAAGGTAAAAACAAATCAACAAAGTTTTTAAGACCGGTTAGATTAGTTTGGTCGGCATCATTTGAAACAAGAAAGTTAGCAGAAGATTTTGAAAAATACCTAAATAGCTCATCGGGTTTTGCATTTAGAAATAAAAGATGATTTGACCCCATCAGAAAAAACTTGAAAAATTGCTAATTTATGGAATATATTGACATTTTGGAAGAAAGAGGATTTCCCTCTGGTGAAAAAAGGATCGTGAAGAGATTCATCGAGAAGGGCTATTGCATCGTCACATACATGTTTGGATTATAAATGATCGAAAAGAAGTATTACTACAGAAGCGCTCACCAAACAAAAAAACATATCCAAATGTCTGGGCGATGTCAGCCGAAGGCCATGTTCCAAGCGGTGAAGTGCCCTAACAAGCCGCCATCAGAGAGGTCGGTGAGGAGTTGGGGATAAACTTAGATATAGCGGATTTAAAAAAGGTTATGGAATACCCTCGGTTCAAAAAGTTTGATAAAGGTTGGATTGAAAATGGGATAAATTCAGTATTTATCGTAAAAAATAATACCCCTTTTGGCAAAATAAAAATTCAAAACGACGAGCTATCCGAGGCGAAGTGGATGAATTTAAATAATTACATGCAAGAGATCCGAAATAACAACCCGCACTATCGTAAATATCCGGAAGAATTTGTGAAATTGTTTGAATTTATTTGAGAAAATGCTTTCTTAAAAAATTTCTAAATAGTTAATTTTTCATAAAAATCTGCTAAAATTATAATATGGAAAAACAAAGGATGGCTCACGAAATCTCGATCAGTTCTATTTTGAAAGTTCTTGCAGTGGTGGTTGGTCTCTATCTACTTTATCTGATTCGCGATATTCTGATGGTCTTGCTGGTGGTATTTATTATTTCTATTGCTCTTGAGCCGTTTGTTGAAAAACTTGCCAAACAAGGTGTTCCAAAGGCCCTCAGTGTGATAGTGCTTTATTTTGCCTTGATTATTTTCTTGGGACTTTTGATCTATTTTGTCGTCCCACCGGTCATATTGCAATTGAGAGAATTCACCCTCAATCTACCTTATTCTAGTGAAAATCTTCAGGGAATAAATCTAGAGAGTGCCACAAATACCATAAATCAAATTATCAATTCTTTTAGTCTTAAAGCTACCCCAGTGACCGAGGGACTTCTAAACGGCATCATTTCTCTTTTTGGTGGGGTTGTTTCTGCGGTCACAGTCTTTGCTTTGACTTTTTATGCTCTCATCGACTCTGATTCAATCAGAGAAAATATTGGTAAACTAATTCCTCTTGAGCAAAAAGATAAATTGATTTTGACTTTCAAGAGGGTGAGTGAAAAATTGAGCGATTGGCTTCGCGGTCAGCTTTCACTTATGCTGATTATCGGCTTGGTTGACGGCTTGGCCCTTTGGGCGCTGGGGATCGGTTTCTCTTTGACACTGGGAATTCTTTCTGGATTATTAGAGATAATTCCCGTTATCGGGCCAATCATTGCCGCGGTAAGTGCGATTTTTGTCGCCCTTATCACCGGTGCGCCGATTTGGAAAATTTTGGTAGTTATTTTAATCTTTATCGTGGTGCAACAGCTTGAAAATCAAATCCTGGTTCCGAAAATTATGCAAAAAGCAGTCGGGTTGTCACCGATAGTCGTAATTTTAGCTATCATGATTGGTAATAGATTGCTGGGTATCGGGGGAGCGATTTTGGCGGTGCCGATTGTTGCGGGAATTCAAGTATTTGTCGAAGAATACTCCACCACTTTTAAGCGAAAAAAATAACCGTTTTTGACGGTTTTTCTCTCTGCTCTGGTGCGTCCAAGAGGACTCGAACCTCTGGCCTCCTTAGACTTGTCCCATTAGATTTGGTCGTTTGGTGATCGTGACTGGACTCGAACCAGTGACCTCGTCGATGTCAACGACGCGCTCTAACCAACTGAGCTACACGATCAAACATAACAGATAAATCAATGACGCGCTCCCTGCCTGCCTAAGCTGTGCTGAAAGCATTGCGGGCAGGCCCGCCTGCAAAAGCTATCGCTTCAGCGATTGCGGGCAGGTGACCAACTGAACTATGGACGCAAATAATTTTTTTAAAAATCTTTTTACTTCAAGATTGTAGCAAAAAAACGGCCTTGATTCAATCAGTTTACGCTTTCTGGTAGTATCTAGTTATGATCAAAAAAATATTATTTTCGTTTTTGTTTGCTTTTGTTATCTCGTTACCTCTACCCTCTCTGGCAAGAGAAAATGTGGACTATTGGTATATCAAAGATTTCAAAAGTGAAATCGTGGTAAACAAAGACTCGTCCCTTGATATCACAGAATATATCACAGCCGACTGCGGAAGCGCTCAGAAGCACGGGATTTTTCGCACCCTCCCGACGCAAAAAACAATGGAAGATGACAAAAAGATTTCGATGCCGATCGACCTTGTTTCAATCACTGATTTTAATCAAAAGCGATACAATTACTCTACAACTCTCGACAGGTACTATGGCACAATTACATGGAAAATTGGCAGTGAAAACATTTTTGTTACCGGTGAAAATTACTACAAAATTCACTACAAAGTAAAAAACGCCATTTTGCACCAAAATGAAAATTTTGACGAACTATATTGGAATTTAAGCGGAAATTTTTGGGATATTCCTATCGACAACTTCTCGGCAAAAATATTTTTTCCAGAGGGTATCACCCGCTCAAATAGCGATGTGTTTGTCTATTCTGGCGCCTTTGGCGAAAGCGGCAATCTCCTTGAAGCAAGTACACGATATACAAGTGACGGCTTGATAGAGGTTTTTGCTCCATTTACGATGGAGAGGGGGGAGGGCGTGACTGTGTCGGTCACTTTTCCCGACGGAATAGTCGAGCCGTATGTTCCGACATTTTTTGAAAAGTACGGGAAAAACTTCTTTTTTGCCATACCGCTTGTCGTTTTGATAGTCTGCATATTTCTTTGGAAAAAATTTGGCGATGATCCATCTATCAATCCCACGGTCGCTCCGGAATTTGAAATTCCGGAAGGTCTTTGTCCTATTGACATGGGGCTGGTCTATACTGATGGATCGCTCAAGAATCATTTCATTTCTTCATCGATTATCAATTTGGCGGTTAAGGGTGCGATAAAAATTGAGAAAATAGAAAAGAAAGGAGTTTTTTCAAAAGCTGATTTCAAACTAATCAGGGACAAGCAGGTCGAGTTACCGGCGAGTGAGGAAAAACTGCTCTTTGAACTGCTAGGATCAAAAAGTGAGGTTTCGATCTCATCGCTCAAAAATGTCTTTTATAGCAAAATACCCTCCATTACAAAAGTCAGTCAGGACTTTTTGTCAGAAAAGAAGTGGCTGAAAAAATCAAGTAGGGTTTGGCAAGTTGCGATGATCGTGATCGGATCTTTTGTGTTGTTTGCATCGTTCCCCAGTTTTTCCTCTTATTGGCAGTTTGGGGTTTCGCTCATATTATCGGCGCTCGTATTTTTCATTTTTTCATTTCTGATGAAATCTCGAACTATCGAAGGTGCGCATCTTCACAGAAGAATAAAGGGTTTTCGTCTCTATATGGAGACAGCCGAAAAATACAGGCAAAAATTCAATGAAAAAGAGAATATCTTTGAGAAGTTTTTACCTTACGCGATTTTATTTGGTATCACCAAGCTTTGGATCGCCAAAATGAAGGAGATTTATGGTCGGGAGTATTTTGACACTTACGCTCCACTCTGGTTTGTGGGAACAGATTTTAGAAGCTTCAATGTTGACAAGATAGCTTCAGAAATATCGACGCTATCGTCAAATATGGCAACGACGATTAGTTCCTCGCCTTCGAGCTCCGGTTCGGGTGGCGGAGGATTCTCCGGCGGAGGTGGCGGAGGTGGAGGGGGAGGGGGCTGGTGAGAAAATCACTTCAGGCGGGTGCTTCGCTTCTGATTTTTGCGTTTATTTTACTTTTTTTGCTTGTCTATTTACCGGAGATTTTTGCCGGTCGCCAAATATTAGATCCTGTTGCTTTTTCAATCTATTCTTTTTCCGTCAAGTGGTATGGAATCTTGATCGCTCTTGGGGCGCTGGTTGCCTATTTATTTATTAGCGATGAGGCCAAGAGGAGGGGTGTTGATAGAAATACGGTGGAATCTGCCGTTTTGGTCGCCCTGATCTTTGGACTAATCGGCGCCAGACTGGGTTTTGTCATCCAAAATGTGTCCTATTTTCTTGCTTCACCGCTTGAGATTTTTAATACTCGGCTGGGGGGGTTGTCTATTCACGGCGCTCTGATTTTGGGACTTGTCGCCTTGTATTTGTATTTGAAAAAGTCAAAAAAAGTGCAATTTGGGGAAATTATCGACCTTGTGTCGCCGGCTGTTTTGCTGGCAATTGCAATTGGTCGGTGGGGTAATTTGTTTAATTACGAGATAGTCGGCCAGCCGACAGATGTTTTGTGGAAAATGTTCGTTCCCTTGCAATATCGTGTCAATGATTTCTCGTCATCGGAATTTTTTCATCCGGTTTTTTTGTATGAATCTGTTTTGCTTGCAGTTTTATTTATAATTTATCGGTTGTATTTGCGAGAAAAACAAATTGGATTTGTTTATGCTTTTGTGGCATATTGTGGCGTGCGAATTTTCGTGGAGTTTTTCAGGATAGACTATCGTCCGATTTTTGTCGGACTGGATCTGGCGCAAATCGTCAGCTTTGTTATAATTATCGCAGTGCTTTTGATAAATCAAAAAATAAGAGCAAAAAATGGGAAATCCTGAGCAGTTTGTGCTTGATTTAGAAGAAGATGGCAACGAAGTCGGTCAAGTCGGTCAAGTCGATCAAGGTGACCGACAGCATCCCGACGAAGGTTCGGAGGGCGGTCGCTCAAAAAAGTCAGAGCCGCCACAGATTATTCGCGACCCCAATCCACCGCGTGGACCAAAAGACTGGAGCGGTTGGCATTAGTAAATTGACATACGCTCAAAAATTGTGTATAATTTCAAAACGGGACAGTCAGGATTCGACGGGAAGAGTTGTGATCTTGGTGGCAAGTCGAGTATGTATCGTATCTCGCTAAATAACCGATGCAAAACACAAATGCAAAAACATTTGTCGAGAAAGTAAAAACCGCATTCGCGGGACTAGCTTTTTCACCTGCCGTCGCCTAATAGCGCGGCTGTCTCACTCGCCCTTTGGCTTGGAGAGCGTTTGAGGCACAACCAAACAAGTCTATAGCTCGTAAGACAGCTTCGGTAGCGAGCCGAAAATACTGAAGCACATCCAATTAAGCTTGTAACTCCACCCAGACATTTCCTTCTCGGACGGGGGTTCGATTCCCCCCTGTTCCACCATTTTTCATTTCGTGCCAATTCTTCCGCTTCGCTCGAGCCAATGGCTCTCGCTTGCGGTGGCAAATTCAA
>MWBO01000026.1 GCA_002071685.1 candidate division WS2 bacterium ADurb.Bin280
AACTCCTGGGTAGAGAGGAGGCTTCAGGCATAAATATCCCTATGGCTGGAGTCGCATTTGACATGAGACAGAGCAAAGGATTGAGGAATCGCTCAATTTATGCTAAAATCTCTAGGAAGTGTTTTTGTGTTTTTTGTGGTTTCGTTTGTAATTTATGACAGTCCAGATATTTGTCATGTAATGAACGCCGATATAGCTCAGCGGTAGAGCAACTGTTTTGTAAACAGTAGGTCGTCAGTTCGAATCTGACTATCGGCTCCATCGCTTGCATCATTTGCGAGTAAAATTATACGAGGCAGTGAAGATTTGCCGGGTTGGCAGAGCGGTCAATTGCATCAGACTGTAAATCTGACGCCCTTGTGGCTACGGAGGTTCGAATCCTTCACCCGGCACCATTATTGATAGGTCTTTTGGGTTACGGAGCTCGCTCGTAGTGGCGCATTCTCTGGCGGATTGATCAATGTAAGGCGACAATAGACAATTGTGCCCACGTAGCTCAGCTGGTAGAGCAACTCCATGGTAAGGAGTAGGTCAGCAGTTCAAGTCTGCTCGTGGGCTCCATGAGAAATATTTCGGAGGTCAAAGTGAGATTGAGAGGAACGAGGTTTGGTTATTTGTTTGCACTACCATCGTTTGTTCTTGGCATAATACTTCTTGCTCAGTCGCAAAACAGTGGTTTCGTAGCGGATGCTCAGACCTTGATCGACGATGAAAATCAAATATTTTCGCTAGAATCTTACTTGCTTGTTGCGGGTGTTTTGCTAATTATTGCAGCGATAATTATATTAATTATAAATTTGGGAAGGAAGAAAAATGGCTAAAAAAGGAACCAGACTGAATACATTGGTGCTCGAATGTAGTGTTTGCGCATCGCGAAACTACATCACACAAAGATCGAACATCCAACCAGTGAAGAAAATTGAAATAAAAAAACACTGTCCAAAATGCAAGAAGCACACTGTGCACAAAGAGGGCAAATAGGTTTTGTTTGTTGAAAATTCAAAGACCGCTTTTGTTAGCGGTATAGGGGAGTAGCTCAATTGGTAGAGTATCGGTCTCCAAAACCGACGGTTGTGGGTTCGAGTCCCTCCTCCCCTGCCATTTTTTACTGTGTTGCCTTTTGGTTTAAAACTTTGGTATTATTTATTAGAAATTGAATCTGGGAGGGGAATGTTTTTATCGGATTTTGGCAGGAAAGGGACAAACCGTTCTATTGTTTATTTGGTAATTTTTTCATTAGCCATCTTGACCTCTTTCGGTTTGTTCAGACTGCCGAAAAGAGCCACTGCCGGTGTTAATGTAAATGGCAATAGTATTTCGATAAGCGGTGGTGTTTACACTATTGATGACGATGGGTTTATTTATAGCGATCCTGGTTTATTTATCAAAGAGGCGGACATAAACGGTGTTCTCAAGGATCTGCCCAAGGAATACTATTCTTATCTTTTCAACAAAATGTATGATTCATCGGGAAATGCTCTTAGAGTTGGGAGTGATACTGATTTAACTATTGAAGCTGGCGCTGTAGCAATAATGGAAGGATCGCAACAGCTTAATAGTTTGACCGTTAGGGGTGCTATCAAACAACCCTTTCCCGACAGAGAAGGTAAAATCAACAAGCCGATTTACACTACTAAAAATTGGGGCGGGAGAATCACCGGCTTTCTCAAGCTTGAAGCTGGGAGATCCTATAAGTTTTACAATGAAGGAACAAACGCTCCGCTTGCCGTAGAGGTTTCCAGTGGTTCGACCATAGACTCCTCAACAAGTTGGTCGCTGGTATTGAGGGAAAGTGGCAACTGGTCAAGCTCGACTGGTTGGGCTAATCGATGGTCTTCTTGTAGCGTTGGGCATTGTTCAAGTGAAGTAGTAAACGCCTCATCGGCGGACAAGTACATCCCGATCAGAATATCTTTTGCCAGTTATGATCGAGCCGATTTAGATCTTCGAGTAATTTCAAAAGATCTTTCTGACCCGATGCAGATATGGTCGGCGAGTGAGCTGGCGAGATCGTCATTTTTTGGCAAAGGCACAAATAATTCGGTCGATAGTTCAAAAGCAGGCGTCAGTGAATTTGAATTTTTTGTCTCAAAAGAAAATACCTATCCCTATTACGGCTTTTCAAACAGTGTCGAAACGGCTCAAAAAGTCGAGCTTGACCTGTACAACGATTTTGATGCTTTTGGTGATAACGACTCTACGCTTCCATCATCTAACAGGAAGATGAAATTTTCGTGGTCTCAGGGTTCGCCCACAGGAGCGTCTTCGGTTATTACCACGCCTTTGGGTAGAATATTTGGAACACACTCTACCAAGAGGGCGTCGATTTATTCGACGCAAATACTCAATGAAAAGGCCTTTGATCCTGTCAGGCGGATATCGGCGGGGTTGTCTTTGGATGTCAAGGCAGAAACGCTTCTTGAACAAAATGGAAAAATTGATTTGATTGGCAGGGGTTACCCGGGATATTCCGGAGAAATGACAGCGGCTATTTATCGAAAAAATGGCGCCGGCCCCGGTGGAGGTTATACAAATTTAGGTTGCAACGGCTCTACGGCAACAGGTGGCTCTCATGCTGGCAAGGGAGGATTCAATCTTTCAAACGACAACAATTGTCGATCCTATAATAGTTCGCCACCTACTTATGGAAATGCCTCTGATCCATCCACTTTGGGTTCGGGAGCGGGGGCTGCAAGTGATGCTGATGGAACCACCAACATCGCCGGATCAGGCGGCGGACTTTTGCGTCTTAATACGGGAAGTCTTACATTTAAAGACAGTGCTATGATCGACGTAGGCGGTTCAGCAGGGGAGTATGTTGACTGGCACACCAACGCTGGAGGCTCTGGTGGGTCGGCCAACATCGTTGTTAACGGATCTCTAAATGTAGAACACACTGGCACGATTATCGGAGCTTCGGGTTCTAGCGGTAAGGTTACGGACTATAATTTGCATGATTATATTGGCGGTGGAGGGGGATATGTTTTGCTTAGATACGCTTCTTCTATGAAAGACAAATCAACCATCGAAAATCAAATTGATGTCACTGGCGGAGATGGCGGAAGGGGATCAAATAGAGACACGGGTGGCGAGGATTGGGATGGTGACGATGGAGTAAAGACGGTCGATGGCGCACTTGTGTCCGGCTCATCTCTCAATATCATCAAGGAAACTTATAATTCTTCAGGAGGCAGAGAGGCCAGCTTTGAGCCGGGTGATGTGGTGAGTGTAAAGATTTATATTTACGAACCGGGAAGTACGGATCGCACCGATTTCAAAATTGAAGACATTGTCGAGGGCAATTTGTCAGGAGAAATCAAGCTAAATAATGTCAAAATTCCGTCTTCGCAATATAAAATTTCAAACAAAATTCTTGAGATTACAGGAAGCGAAAGTGTTAAGTTAAAAGCCGGTACGACTAATACAATTTCATATAGCTATACCTTATGAGCCCTCGAAGCCATATTTTATCTATTGTACTCTCTGGTGCATTATTTTGCTTTTTTTTGTTTTGTGTTGCACAAGGAGCATCTGCTACAACAACACGTGCTCTCGTAGAAAAAAGATTCTGGAAGAATTCAACGCAAACAAATACTTTTTCCCCGGGAGACACTGTTTATGTTAGCATTGCAATTTCTGCGCCGGAAGGCCTTATCCAAAAAGTGTCGATCGTTGACGCCCTCCCAGCCGAAGCGGTGCCTTCTTCTGTGACAAGGGTTAGCTCTGTCGAGTCTTCGTTATGCGGAATAAATAGTCCTGCAACAATCTATAATAGTAATTTTTCATTTGATAACTTGAAATTCGAGGCAACGTTTAGCTCTAGTGGTGGAATAGAAGTTGTTTCTCAGCCGAAATATTTTTGTTACAAGTTTGAACTTGACGCAAATCAAGAGGCAAAAAACGTGGTGAGAGAAGCGGGGGTGATTGTCTACGATGTTTCGCGTGATGGGATAATTTTCGGTGGAGAGAATAATTACATGTTGATAGTGGGGGCTCCTTGGGGAGATTCTACCGCGTCTCCCGGCACTACCTCGCCGCAAGATAGTACAGGCACACATTCTTCGGTCGGAAGCAAAATTGAGGACAAATTGGTCAAAGCTTCGGTGAGAATGTATGGCGCTTCAAGTAGTATCGATTTAGAAAAATACCCTTCATTTTTGTATCTAACCAGTACCGGCAAGGGTACGAGGGGCGGGTATTTGAGTCAGTCACCTGTTAAGATAACCGACAAATCAGGGTCGGTTGTGCTCGGCTCGGCCAATTCTTATATTTTTTACAATCCGCTTTATTATATATTTGGTAATGTTTTTTCAGGAAATAGTAATCTCACCAGAACATTTGATTTTAGCTCCAGAAATTCGGCCATATCAATAAATTCCGATGATAATTCCAAGCTAAGCTCAGAAGCTTCGCTTTATGGTTATATATTTGACAAAAATTCGTTGATTTATTGGGATAAGACTAATCGAGACAAAAATATTCAGATGGAGCAAAACATTTCCAGATATATCAGCGATCCCAAGATGGAAGTTGTCTGCACAATTTATTCCGGAGAATTCGATCACGGCGGAAACTTCAATCTTCATTCCAAGAATTGCGCTGGGGCTAACTCTTCTCCTACTTCCGAGGAAAAAAGTCTATATCCGGCAGGCAGAGTTTGGTATTACAAATTGCAATCGGGCGACTCTCCAGATTTCGAACTAAAAAGAAAATTTAAGGGTAAGGGCACATTAATCGTCGATTTTGAAAAACACCCTGGTGGTAAAATCACGATCAGCAAAGAAATTGACGCCACCTTAGGATTGATCGTTATAAATGGCGGCAATGTTGTTTTTGATGATAGTGCTACAAAATATAATGGAATAATTTTTGTTCCGGGGGACAATAGTTCTTCGGTAAATGGTGGGAAAATCATCTTTGAGGCGGATGGTGAACCGGTAATGATCAAGGGTTCTTTGGTCGCAAATGAAATAGTTTTCAACAAGAGGAGGAAGGGTTCGAACGGCTATGCGGTTGAAATTTACAGTGACGCAAAAATTTTGTTATCACTGTTGCAGGGCTTCGAAACTTTTTCAAGTATAGTGTATTAAGCGGTGGTATTGCACATTGTGAATGTTTTTATGTATAATTTATTTAGGTAAGGAGGGAAGTGGAAGAAGATTTTCAAAGTAAGCAGGTGAATGAGGCCAAGAGGCAGATCGCATCTTCGGTTTCGACGTTCGGGGAGGAAGCGGTAGCTTACTTAATATTTGGAATCGCGGCGGCGATAATAATCTCTATCATTCCAATCTTAGTGATCTCAAGAAGCAAAGAATCGAGAATCGCCTCTTTGGAGCAAAGATATCAACAAGAGGTGACAAATCAACTCCAGAATCTCGAAAAAGAGCGTAAGAGTCGCGAAATTGCCCTTGCTCAAATAGATGCTCTTTCTGCAGCACTTCGTTCGAGAGTGAAGTTTTCTAGTGTTTTCGAAGGTCTCAGTAAGTATGCTTTAAAAAAGTCGATGTGGGACGATTTTGCAATTACGGAAAATAGTATCACTTTGACTTTGATTACTGATTCATTCGACGACACTGCAAAGGCAGTGGCGGCGTTCAGGCAAATGGATTCGGTTCAGTCAGTTAAGTTAACGGGGTCAAATTTAAACGCCGACAGCAAGAAGATTGAGTCAAACTTGGAGCTCCTGATTGATTTAAACTCTTTTACTACAAACAAGAGTTCGTCCAATATCGAGAGTGATTCTGCCGAGAAAAATAACGAAGTAATTTTATGAATACAGAGGGAAAAAAAGCCACGAATGTGACTAATCTCGCCGTTTTAGCTCTTCTTGTTGCAATACTGGTGGGGATACTCTTAGTTTATCCTCAGATTTCAAAAATAAAAACCCTTTCTGCTACGGTTAATCAAAAAGAAAGCGAGCTCAACGAAGGACTCATGGAGGTTTCTGAAATCAAAGAATTCGCTCTACTATTAAAGAGTGCAAAAAGTGATATTGAGAAGTTGGGTGTCGCCATACCCGAAGAAGAGCGTGCTGATGAAGCTTTGCTCCAAATGGCGGTAGCGGCCGGTAGCGCTGGAATAAATATTACTGGTGTCGGAGTAGATGCTCAGGGCGCTCAGTCATCACAGGAGGCTGAGGGAGGGTCTGGTAGTGTTACTCTTACGGTTTCAACTACGGGTGAATACGGAAAGACAATCGATTTTATTAAAAAAGCCGAAAAAAATCTCAGGCCTGTTTCCTTTAGAAACATTACTTTATCTTCTGACGACGAGTCATCTGGTGAGATTGCTGGTAGTTTTATGATAGACTTCCCGTTTATTAATGCCATTCAATCGGGAAGCGAGGAGGTGATGGATGAACAATAAGTATATTGGATTTATTGCCGGCTTTTTGATAACGCTGGCGGTGGTAATATTCTTGGCGCTTAATCTCGGGGGGCAATCTGATAATCAGGCGACTGATGAGAGTGCAGATTCAACTGAAAGTATTGTGGAGGAGGTGAGGGTCAACTCGGAGGGTTTGGAAAATAACGGGGATTTGCCAAAAATAATAACCCAAGAGGAAATTGAGAGGGCAAACCCATTTGACTCTTATTAATTATAATGTTCGAGAAAGAGACGAAGACAAAACAGAACGACTCTTGCTTGTTTGGTTTTATTGATCTTTTATCTGAAAATGGACTGATAAAAAATGAGGACAAGTCCCTATTAAAAGAAAGAAATAGAACTTGCGAGGATCTTTTTGATTATCTTTCAAATATGGGTGTTCTTGAAGAAAAGAGACTCACCGAGCTTTATGCAAAAGCCAAGGGACTTCCCTATGTAGATATAAAAAGCATAGATGCACAGGCTTATTCGCTTATTGATCAAAAGCTTGCTAAGGATTATTCATTTATCCCTTTTTCAATAAGCGAAAAAACAAAAAACTTACAAATTGCAATTGCAGATTATCGAAAAATTTCCAAAATTAGCAAGAAGTATCTTGCGGTTTTAGAGAGAAAAATCGGCTATAAAATTGAATTGTTTGTGACTGATAGATCCGCCTTAAAAAATATACAGCTTTTAATTCAAAGCGATTCCAAGTTTCCGTTGATTAATCTTGAAAGTATATTTATTGATGAAGCGGTTCTTAAAAAGATACCCGTAGATCTGGCTCAAAAATATAAGATAATAATTTTTCGTCAAAAAAGCGAAAAAGAATATGATGTTGCAATTTCCCAATCGCCTGACTTCAAAATCATGGCCATGCTGGAAGAGATGCAAAAAAAATCCGGGATAAAATTCAATATTTACACTGCAGCAGAAAACCAACTAAATGACATTATTGAAAGTTATAAAATTAAAGAAAAGGCGCAAGAAGAAAGAGATCAAGTCCAATTGCAGGAAAGAGCTCAGGCAAAAGTGAGCTTGTCCGATAGTGATGAGTTATCGTCGGCTGGTAAGGATGAATTTCTCTCTCAAGCAAGCAACTCGGATGAAATAAGTACAAAAGAAGCTCAAAGCGCTGAAAACAAAGCAGTGGATGAGAGGCAAAAGGATTCTCTGATACTAGACTCTTCGGGTCTCGATGAAAATGGTGAGAAAAAAGAAAATGACTATTCTCTTGAATCCAAGCTTGAGAATCCGGATCTATCAAATATTATCGGGAGTGAAAAATCTTCTGTCGAGTTAATTAATAAATTGGCAACTCAGGGAAGCATCCCGTCGCTTCTTGCTTCAATAATGGCTTTGGCAATAGAAAAGCAATCCAGCGATATCCATATTGAACCGTTTGAAAAGAATACACGTTTGAGATTTAGGGTGGATGGTGTTCTTTTTGATATTGCCCAGCTACCCTCAACTTTGCAACCTCAAATTGTAGCCAGAGTGAAAATCCTCTCAAAGCTCAAGCTTGATGAGCAGAGGGTTCCCCAAGATGGTAGATTTGACGCAAAGTTGGGAGATGAGCTTGTCGATATTCGTGTATCTACATTACCAACCGTTTTTGGAGAAAAGGTTGTGATGAGACTCTTGTCTAAGACAAAAAAACTTGAAGATTTAACGGATCTGGGAATTGAAGGGCAAAATTACGATAGGATTATCGAGGCGATTTCAAAGCCCTACGGTGTGATTTTGGCAACTGGCCCAACAGGTTCTGGTAAATCAACCACCCTGTACAGTATTTTTAATCGTCTAAATAAGAGCGAGGTTAATATTATTACACTTGAAGACCCTGTAGAGTATGAAATTGCAGGGATCAATCAAGTTCAGGTGAAACCGCAGATAGGTTTTGGATTTGCCGAAGGATTGAGGAGCGTTCTCAGACAAGACCCAAATATCATAATGGTGGGGGAGATTAGAGATGGTGAGACAGCGGAGCTTGTAGTTCAAGCGGCTCTGACAGGCCACTTGGTTTTTTCAACCCTTCACACTAATGACGCGTCAAGTGCTTTGCCGAGAATGTATAATCTTGGCGTTGAGCCGTTTTTGCTAACTTCCGCCATAAATGCTGTTGTCGCTCAACGGTTGGTAAGAAGACTTTGCTCAAAATGCAAAAAAGAAGTCAACTTGCCTCAGTCGGTTTCATTTCAAGTCAAAAAAGAACTTGAAAAGCTCAATCTAAACACACCGATTAAATTTTACAAAGGTGACGGTTGCCCAAATTGCACAGATGGTTTCAAGGGGAGGCTCGGAATCTACGAAGTCCTTAAGATGTCGAGAGAAATAGAGGATTTGATACTTGACAAAAAGTCCGCTCAGGACATATTCACACAAGCTTCCAAAGAAGGTATGATTACTATGAAGCAAGATGGGTTGATAAAGGCAATCAAGGGCCTTACAACTGTTGATGAAGTTTTTAGAGTCACTAGAGAACAAAATGAGGAGGGGTGATGGACGCTCTTTCGAAAATTACGACGATATTTACGCGAACGATTCAAATGGGATCGAGCGATTTGCACATTGTGCCGGGAGAGATTCCGGTTGTTAGGGTTGACGGTAAGCTTAACAAACTTCCCGATGAGCCACCTTTGAGCAAGAGTGATTCAGAGCAGATTATTGGCGCCACCCTCCGTCCCGAATATGCCTCTAGATTGAAGACGGAAAAGGAGGTAGATTTTTCTTTTAATTACGATGGCGCGAGGGTGAGGGCGAATATTTATTTGGAAAAGAAGGGTGTTGCCGGATCTTTTAGGTTTATTCCGCAAAAAATTCGCTCTCTTGAAGATCTCGGACTTCCACCAGTTTTTCAGGATTTTGCCAACCGCGAACAGGGTTTGGTTATCGTTACCGGTCCGACGGGTCATGGTAAATCGACTACTATTGCCGCCCTTATAGAACACATCAACAACAATTTTTCTAGACACATAATTACCATTGAAGATCCTGTAGAGTACGTTTTTGAAAATAAAAAAAGCATTGTAACTCAAAGAGAGCTGGGAACCGACACCCTTTCTTTTGCCAGAGCTCTTCGAAGCGCTCTGCGAGAAGATCCCGACGTTGTTTTCATTGGAGAGATGAGGGATGTTGATACTTTTGAGGCGGCACTGACCATTGCCGAAACCGGTCACTTGGTTCTTTCTACTTTGCACACCAATGATGCTTCTCAAACTCCGGATAGAATTATCGATGCCTTTCCAAAAAATCAACACGAGCAGGTCAGACAACAAGTCGCAAATGTTTTAAATGGCGTGGTGTCGCAGCGACTGATTCCTAAAGCTTCCGGACAGGGGAGAGTGGTTGCTTGTGAGGTCATGGTGGCAAACAACGCTGTCAGAAGCGTCATCAGAGAAGGCAAGTCACATCAATTACCTTCGATGATTCAGACTGGAGCGTCCGAAGGTATGATTTCACTTGACAAAGTGCTTGCAAACCTGGTTTCAACGGGTGAGATTACCCTTGAAGAAGCATTGAATTGGACAAACGATGCAAAAAACTTTAAACAAATGGTATTTTAGCAAATGGATATCAACTTAAGAGCGCTGGGTATTGGGGGAATATCTATAAAGGAAAAGTCCTTGTTTACTAGGGCTTTGGCGACGATGATCTCTTCCGGACTGCCGATTATAAAATCTTTTGAAATACTCGCCAAACAAACAGACAATGAGCAATTCAGAGCGGTCATAAACAATATCATCGCGCGTCTTGAGGAGGGGGAGGCCCTGTCTTCTGCTTTATCAAAGCACAAGGATATTTTCGATAATGTTTATGTTTCTACGATCAAGGCGGGGGAATCAACCGGAAAATTAGAACAGATTCTCAACCAGCTAGCTATTCAGCAAGAAAAAGACTATAAATTAAGCTCTTCGATAAAGGCCGCCGTCGCCTATCCCTTTTTCGTAGTAATTATGATGGTAATCGCGGGGATTTTGCTCTTGGCGATCGTGGTACCGAAAATCTCTCTTGTTTTTGAACAAAACAATACTACCTTGCCGTGGACCACTAGGTCTTTGATCGCAACGGGAAATTTTTTGGCTTCTTACTGGTATGCCATAATTATCATTGCAATTCTTGCAATTGTTTGGCTTAGGTACTATCTAAAAAGCGACGCAGGCAAAAATTTCTTCAGTCGTCTTGTTCTTTCACTGCCCCTGCTAAAAGGTTTTTATGTCGGGGTTTATATGACTAGATTTACCAGAACTCTCAGTATGCTGGTCGCCTCTGGTGTGCCGATTATGACATCGGTAAGTCTGGTCGCAGATGTCATAGACAATAATGTTTACGAAAAGGTTTTGAGGGGAGTGGCTCTTGAGCTTGAGCGCGGTGTGCCAATTTCATCACCACTTTCTCGCACCGCTACTTTTCCTCCGATGGTGTCGCAAATGATTGTGGTCGGCGAGCAAACCGGCAAACTTGATGAAATACTGATGGTTTTGTCGGGTTTTTACGAAGAAGAAACGGAAAAGAGGGTCAAGTCTCTCTCCGCCTTGCTTGAACCAATCTTACTGATCATCGTAGGGCTTGGGGTAGGGATTATCGTTTTTTCGATCATTGTACCGCTTTACCAGATTACCGGTTATGTCGGCTAATTTGATTTTTGAAAACCAAAGTTGATAAAATAATAAAAAAATAAGGAGGAGAATGAAAAAGAAAGCTTTTACTTTAGTTGAGCTTTTGATAGTGGTTGTCATTATCGGTATATTGGCAACAATTGTGACGTTGGCGCTAAGCAGCTATAGTGCCAAGGCAAAAAATGTCAAGGCAAAAACCGCTATTGAGGAGGTCCAGAAGGCCATTCAAATAATGGCAGCGGATGAAGATGGTTTCCCTGCCGATTGTGTCTCGAGTACCAGATACATTGATATCCAGCAGGGTGGCGCGAGTTCTGGCGACAGCAAATGCACGTCAGGAGATCTAAAGCTGATTTCTGCGCCAAAGGATGGAAAGAACAATCCGATAAAATTACAATACACCTCGGAAACTAATTATAGAATTTCTGGTAAAACTGCAGACGAAGCGGGCAAGTGCTGGTATGTTTCCGCTACAAGCAAAGAGGGCCTTAGTGAACCGACGGACAGCACAACATACTGCCCGTAATCAAAAGTGCTTCAATCAGTACTTGCATTTATTTTCGGCGCGGCCATTGGTTCTTTTGCCACATGCGTCAAAGATCGGCTCGAAACAAACGAGCCGATCTTTGTCGACAGAAGCAAGTGTTTGAGTTGCAATAAAAAGCTCAATGCGCTCGAGCTTGTTCCTGTTTTTAGCTTCATTTTTCTAAAAGGGCGATGCAGGACATGTAAAAAAACAATTCCTTGGGATTTATTTGCGACTGAGATTTTTGGTGGTTTGATGGCGCTGGTCTTATACCTTAACTTAGGTTTATCTGCGCCATCCGTGTTGCTTTTTTTATCTTTAATTTTCTTTTTCGTCGCCTCGCTTTGTGACATCAAAGAGCGTCAAGTTGATTTGAGAATTTTTTTGATAGGGCTTTTTTTTGCTTTAGCTTTCGCTATCTTGTCGCTAGGTAGCTATTTAGATGCTTTGAAAATCATCTATGGCATTGCTTCGGCAACTATTTTGCCGGCGGCCTTTTTTTATTTCAGTAAGGAGCGATGGATGGGTCTCGGTGACGTTTTTTTTGCCATTTGGGCGGGTCTGATCTGTAATTTCCCAATCTCTATTGTGGCAATCGCTCTGTCTTTCTTTTTGGGCGCTCTCTTTGGTATAATATTAATAGCTGTTAAGGGGAGAAAGGGTGGTACGCAGGTGCCCTTCGGTCCGTTTATTTTCGCCGGAACGCTGATTTCCCTTTTTTACGGGAATGAAATTTTGAACTTTTATTTAAAAATTTTGGGAATTTAAGGAGGGAAATGAAAAAAACAATTAGGGCTTTCACGATAGTTGAGCTTTTAGTGGTTATAGTAATTATTGGGATTTTGGCGACTATCGTCACACTCAACCTGACATCATCAAGATTGAGAGCATCTGACAGAAAAGCGATAGCCAATGTTAATTTGCTCTCCGGCGCCCTTGACCAATATTCGATCAGCAATGGACGAAAGTATCCCGTACTCACCTCTTCTCCCTCTACTTTGAATTCCGAACAAATCATTTCTGGATCTTCTTTGGTTAATAAGTTGAAGGACTACATCGATCAAGTTCCTGTTTCAGATGGTAAATATAATTACGTTTACCTCTATAATCAAACGGGGTCCAAGGCGGCGATTTTGTTTGAAAAAGCTCAGTCTTCAGGGGGCACGGGTATCTGTAATTATGATGCTTCCACAGCCCCTCAATTAGTAAAAGAATATAAACAAGCCGGAAATGATGTTTGCTATTATTCATCCAAATAGATCGATCAAGGGATTTACACTGGTAGAGCTGGTCGTGACAATCTCTATTGTTTTGATGATGATAGTTGTGAGTGCACCAATGATTTCTGCGGGTGACAAAAAGAAGGCGCTTTCGACTGCTGAAAGAGTTGCTTCTTTTTATGAAAGGGCTCGTAATTACTCTCTGAATCCGGAAAATAAAGAAAGTATGTCTTACAAAGTCGTTTTTGACGGAAGGGATCAATTTACCATTGTAAGGGTCGATGAAACGGGCGCTGAGAACGCGTTAGACGGAGCGCAAGACAGCTTATTTATTCCCGACAGCTACCAAGCTACCGTTATTCCATCTAATATATCGTTTGAGGTCGGTAACGGCAAGGTGGATTCTCCCCTGACAATTAAGCTTAAAAAGCCATCTTCGACATCTGCATTTGCCACAATAGAAGTAGACGAAAATGGTGTCGTTAAAAATCAAACCGATTTATGAGAAAGATTAAATCATTTGGAATAGTTGAGGCGATGGTGGCGTCGCTGGTCATTATATTGCTTTTGACCGGCGCCGTGGCGGTTTCTTCAGCGCTAATAAAAAACTCGACACTAGATGCCTCCTATCAAGAAGCGGAATCTATCGCTGAAGAGGTTTTCTCTCTGATTGAGGCTTCAAGGGCAAAAGGGGAGCTGTCTTTTTTTGGGAATGTTTCGGGCGATGGCATCTACCCGATTGAGTGTTTTGACAGCGACTTTATTCAGAATGGATCCAAGAATATTGAATGTCTTAATTCGGGCGATTATCAGGCGCTCTTACCTTATAATACCTTAAATTCCAACAAAAGATTTAAACCAGCCGACTTTAATCCAACGGGGTTTGTTATTAGTGACGAGCGTAATCCAAACTTTCCCTCCGGTTTTTTCAATCTCAACGTGCAGGTTCCGGATAATCCCGCGTCCTACACTTGCTTAAGTAATGGCTCTGACGTTGTGGTTCGTTCGCAAAAGTGTCGTCTAGTTGATGTGACCGTGTCATGGCAAGAGCGCGGGCACTTACAAAAATATTATATTTCACAAAGATTCACCAGTTGGCAAAAATGAAAAAAATTAAATCATTTACGCTTGTTGAAATTTTGGTCGCAACGACGATTTTTGCGATCGTTGCTGTGATTGCCAGCGCCTCCTCTTCAATGATAATTTCCACTACAAACAAGAGTGATGACTTAAGTAAAAGCGAAGTTTGCGTCAGACAGGTCTATGATTTCGTTCGTGCCGCCATTTCCTCTTCAGATTCTAATATGCGCTTCTATCCTGCCGAACTTGCTGGCACATCTCGCTTTCAGCTAAAACTATTCGGTGATGTGCCACCTGAAAACGAAGCAAGCTTTCCAGCGATCGCCTACTTTGTCTCAAGCGAGAAATTTAGAATTATCCACAAGTTGGGTGATTCATTTTTTTTATCGGATGAGCTTGAATTTAACAAAAATCTTTCTACTTATTACAACGTTTCTTCGTCAAAGAAGATCCATAGCGACGACTGCTCGTTCTTTATTCCTTCACCAGCTCCAATTAGTGGCTATGACTTTGTAAAACCGTTTACTATTACCAGAAATCAAAACATTCAAATGGGCGATTTAACAAAAAGTGAAAATCGATCATATCTGATTCACCTTAAAGACATCGCTTATAGATCAAAGCAGGGGGGCGAAGACGTTGTCACGATGAGCGAAGCATGGGAATCAAAAATTTTTTCAAGGCTTGATTTGGTAATTAGCGAAAGTCTTAAATCATTGTGATGAAAATAAAAACAAACAAAATAAAGAGCTCGGCCATAATAATGGCTTTGATCGTCGGAATAATCATCACGATTATCGCCACGAGCGCTGCTCTGATTGTCAGTTCCAGATTGCAAATTACGGCACAGTCCAGACAAGGCAAGCAGGCTTATCGCGCTGCTGTTTCGGGAATAGAAGACGCCTTGATGCTGATAAAACAAGCCCGCTTAACAGGGAATCTTTCTTCTGTTACAGATTTTTCTAAAAACAAAGTGGAGATAGCTAAGGAAACTCCAGACAGAAGAAGGGCAACTTATGATCTCCAGATAAGCTCTGATTTAGTTTCTAGCTTCCCCTCGTCTTTCCAAGCTCTCTCTTCAGCCGATCTTTATTCTAAGCTTACTCAATTAAATTATTCAAATGCCGCTTCATCTTCCGGATTCGGGGAAAAAATTGAAGAATTTAGCAAGATAAATATTGATAATTATTACGATATTGATATCACACATGCCGATGTTTCGAGTATGAATATATATTTCTCTAAGCCGCACTATAGGGGCACTGCCGGAAAGCCAAAGTATTTAAACAATTCTATTACCGCTCTTAACTTAAAGTTGATCAGTGAGGATAAAAATGGTGAGGGGCAGCTAGTTTACGAAGAAACTACCGATAAATATGACAACAAAGCCGAGGTTCTCTCTGCGAAGATAAATTTGTGCAAGAGATCGGGTGCAACATGCAAATTACGTATCAGGCCGCAAGCGACTTCAGCGTCAAATATCAACCCTAAATATAGTGGCATCGGTGCGTCAACTCCGGGTAAGTATATCTATTTTGCCGTCGTTTCCAGAAATTCAATAGGCGGTCTAGTGGGATATGAAGAAGAAAACCCGGGTATTGTGAAAATCCAGTCAATTGGTTATGTCGGAGAAGCGGTTAGAAAGCTTGAGGCAAAAGTTGATTTGACCTCCGGTCAATATCTTGGATTGTTTGACTTTGGCGTTTATTGCGGTGAAAAATGCGAGGGCAGGGGGATTGATGCGCTTTAAAATTCTGGAGGTTTTTACAGACGGAGGGGCGAGAGGAAACCCTGGGCCCGCGGCGATAGGCGTATTTGTGATGGGGGACAGCAAGGAGCTTGAAAAAAAAGCGATGTGCATCGGGGAAGCAACCAATAACGTTGCTGAATACAGCGCCTTCCTTGAAAGCATAAAGTTAATAAAGGATTTTGAATGCGGAAAGATTGTTTTTAAGCTTGATAGTGAGTTGGTCGTTCGTCAAATTAATGGGCAATACAAAGTAAAAAATGAAAAGATAAGGCCTCTGTTTGCGCAAGTTGTGGAAAATTTATCAATGATAAATGTTCCTTATGAGGTCGTGCATATCAGGAGGGAAGAAAACAAAGTTGCTGACTCTTTGGTTAATCAGGCCCTTGATCAAGGTCTCAATTCTTGAAAAAAGCCTCTTTTTTTGTTTTGATATAATCTATGGAAAACAAGAATCCTTATGTAGGTTTCGAACAAGCTATTCTTGAGTATTGGCGCAAGGAAAAAATTTTTGAGCGTTGCATTAAGGAACGAAAAGAAGCCGACGAATATGTTTTTTATGACGGTCCGCCATTTGCTACCGGATTACCACACTATGGCCACATCCTCTCGTCGGTTATCAAAGACTTAATACCAAGATATCAGACGATGAGAGGTAGGCGCGTTGATAGGCGCTGGGGTTGGGATTGCCACGGTCTTCCGATTGAGACACTTGTGGAAAAAAAGCTTGGGATATCAGGTAAGAAACAAATCGAGCAAAGAGGCGTTGGAGAATTTAATTCAACAGCCAGATCGATGGTGCTGGAGTATGCCGATGCTTGGGAGGGGATGGTGGAAAGAATCGGACGCTTTGTTGAATTCAAGAATTCCTACAAAACGATGGACGCTACATTTATGGAGAGTGTCTGGTGGGCCCTAAAAAGACTTTGGGAGAAAGACCTGATATATGAGGGACGAAAAGTTTTGATGTATTGTCCCAGATGCGAGACTCCCGTATCAAACGCCGAGATCCAGATGGACAATAGCTATAAAAACGTGGAAGATGAAAGCGCTTATGTCAAATTTAAGATTTTAGAGAATCAGAAAATATCTGGGGAAAATGTAGGCGATAATTTCTTCTTTTTGGCTTGGACAACAACGCCTTGGACCCTTCCCGCCAACGTCGCTTTAGCTGTCGGTAAAGACATTGACTATGCACTTGTTGAAGATAAACAAGTAAAGGAAAAGTTCGTTGTCGCAAGCGATTTAGTTGAAAAAATTTTTTCCGAAAATAAAATATCGGTTTTGAAAAAAGATATTAAAGGCGCTGATCTAAAGGGGCTCAATTATCAACCACTTTACGAAATTGAAGCAGTCAAGGGAAGCGGTAAAAAGGCGTGGTTTGTCGCGCCGGCTGATTTTGTTAATACTCAAGAGGGGACTGGTATTGTTCACACGGCCGTCATTTACGGTGAGGACGATTTTGCGCTTGGACTTGAGTTGGATTTGCCTCAGGTTCCCCTGCTTGATTCCAAAGCTAGATACAATCAAGATGCGCCGAAATTTATTCGCGATAAATATATCAAAGATGCTGAAGATGAGATCTTGTCCGATTTAAAAAACAGGGGCCTGCTTTTCAAGACAGAAAAATATTCTCACTCCTATCCTTTTTGTTGGCGATGCGATTCGCCACTCATTTATAATGCAATTTCCGCTTGGTTTATAAATATCAACAAAGAAAAAGATAGATTGATCGAGGAAAATGAAAAGATTTCTTGGCATCCTGAAAACTTGAAGCATGGAAGGTTTTTAAATATTCTCAAAACCGCGCCGGATTGGAATATTTCCAGAAACCGTTACTGGGCCACTCCGCTACCTTTTTGGAGGTGTGATTCTTGTGGCGAAGTCGCTTGTATTGGCTCGGTCAAAGAACTTTCGGAAAAATCTGTAAACTTTGATCAAGTTTATCCCAACTGTAATGCGAGTGCGCCAATTCAAAATGATGCAACGATAGACTTGCACAAACCGCAGATAGACGAAGTTATTTTGAAATGCACTTGTTCTGGAGAGATGAAGCGGGTCGATGAAGTGGTGGACTGTTGGGTAGAGAGTGCTTCGATGCCGTTTGCCCAATGGCACTATCCTTTTGAAAATAAGCAAGAATTTGAGGCGAAATACCCCGGTCAGTTCATAGGAGAGTATATTGCACAAACGCGAGCGTGGTTTTATTACATGCACGTAATGGGTGTTCTGCTTTTTGACGAGATTTCATTTGAAAATGTAGTGGCCACCGGAACTATTCTCAATGAAAAAGGCGAAAAACTTTCAAAGTCAAAGAATAATTTTGTTGACCCTTCGATTATTATCGAAAAATACGGCGCCGATGCTTTGCGTTTCTATCTGATGAATTCTGTGGTAATGCAGGCGGACAATCTGTTTTTCAACGAGAAAGATTTGCGTGATATCTATAATAAAGTCATCAATCTCACTCATAATATTTTGAAATTTTACGAAATATATGCGCAGGGAAGGGATGTTGACGATATATCGCCAAAAGATTTGAGTGACACCCTCGATAAGTGGATATTTTCTGTAATGGAGTCCGCTTATTCAAGCTATCTGCAGGATCTGGAGGATTACGACACAGTTAGAGCTTCAAGGACTGTCAAAGATTTCATTGACGACGCTTCGACTTGGTGGCTTCGAAGGAGTAGGGAGCGGTTTCGTCTGGGAGACGAAAATGCGCTGAGGGTTTTGCGTCAAGTGATAATTCGACTTTCGCAAATGCTTGCACCTTTTGCTCCATTTATCGCGGAATATGCTTGGCAAAAAGTCAAAGACGGTCAAATGAACGACAGCGTTCATTTGTCTATCTTGCCGGAAACTGACTCTTCGCTTATTGATTTGAAGCTTGAAGAGCAGATGCGAAAAGCCAGAAGTATCGTTGAGCTTGGCCACAGCATCAGGAGCAATAATTCTCTCAAGGTTCGCCAGCCCCTATCGGCAATAACATGGAATTTGGATCTGGAAAGCCAGTCGCTTGAAGAGATTATTTTGCAAGAGTTAAATGTTATAAATTTTACAAAAGATGTCCAAATGGTCAAACCGCTTGATGCAAGCAAGGACAATTTGACGGTTACGATAGAAGCAAATCTTACTGATGATTTGCTTAAACTAGGGGACGTCAGGGAGATTTCAAGGGCAATTCAGGATTTGAGAAAAAAATCCGGCAAAAAGGCCGGAGAAAAAGTGACTATTGTGGTGCTTGGCGCCAACGATTTGGAAAAAAATTTTATCAAAGAAAATGATAATACTATCAGAAAAGCTACGGACGTTTCGTCATTTGAAATAGTCGATGATCGTACGTTTGATAAAGTACAGGATGTCCTGCTTTCTTTTGGTACGGTATCTATAGCCATCGGTGAAAAAAATTCTAACTAAAATAGACATTGACTGGTCGATCGTCGTGACGCCTGTCCTTCTTTTGCTGTGTTCACTGTCGACTCTTTATGGCATTTCCTCATTCGGTGTAAAATCGGATATTTTACAAAATCAACTCATTTTTATTGGTGCTGGAGTAATTTTGTATTTTTTGTCAGCGAGTTTTGATTATCGGCGGCTAGCGCCGATAAGTCCATATCTTTTCGTCGCCGGTATCGTTTTTCTTATAGCGGTTGAGCTGTTTGGCCAGAGTGTTTTTGGTTCGAAACGGTGGATAGACATCGGTTTTTTTAGATTTCAGCCCTCCGAGATGATGAAGCTTTTTACGGTTTTGTTTTCGGCTTTTTATTTCCAAAATATAAAAAATTCAAATTTTAAGACTCTTATAAAATTTTTTCTCTATATGCTTGTCCCGACTGCCCTGATTGTCCAACAGCCCGACCTTGGAACTTCTCTTGTGATGATAATTATTATGATGACGGCAATTTTTTCCTCTCCTTTGCCTAGAAAAATATTGATTATCGTGGCGGCTCTATCGCTTCTTCTTTTGCCGATTGGATGGCTTTCTTTGAAGGATTATCAAAAACAACGGCTTGTTTCCTTTGTTAATCCCGAGCAGGACCCTTTGGGGTCGGGATACAATGTACGACAATCGAAAATTACCGTCGGCTCTGGCGGGTTTTACGGCAAGGGTTTTGGCGAGGCCACTCAAAGCCAGTTACAGTTTTTGCCCGTTTCGCACATCGACTTTATTTTTGCTGGTTTTGCAGAAGCAACGGGGTTTATCGGCTCCTCATTTATGGTTTTTCTTTTTGCGTTTCTGATTTACAGGATATTTAGCATAGCAATTTCTTCAAAAGACAGGTTCGGATATATTGTTTGTAATTGTATTGGCGTAATATTTGCTTTTCAGTCTTTTGTCAATATTGGGATGAATATCGGTTTGATGCCCGTTACCGGAATACCTTTGCCTTTTGTTTCATACGGGGGAACCTCGTTGATTATTTCGAGCATTCTTCTTGGTCTTTGCCAGAGTGTTTTCCTAAGGAGAAGAAGTTTACGTTTCGATTAGAAATAGGATTGACTTTTTTGCTAAAATAGGCTAAAATAAATGAAGTGAATAAGGTGAAGGAATACATTTTAAGCGTTTACAAAGAAATAGGCGCAATAGTTTGGCCTTCTAGAAAACGCGTTTATACCGACACCGTAATTGTTGTAATTGCGTTATTTTTGAGTGTTTTGGGGATCGGCCTACTTGATACGGGTTTGTCTAAAGCGTTTCAATATCTAATAAATAAAATAAGCGTTTGAAAATGACAGAAAAAATTGAAAAAAAGAACCTGAAGCAGGAAGGGAAAAGAGGCTGGTATGTGATTCATACCTATGCCGGATATGAAGATCAAGTGGCGGAAACTCTCAAGCAAAGAGTTGATTCTACCGGTGTAAAGGATTTTGTTT
>MWBO01000027.1 GCA_002071685.1 candidate division WS2 bacterium ADurb.Bin280
AGAGGAGGGGTCGGCGGAGTGGGGATGTCGGCGCTGGGCTGATTCTTGGCGACATAGAAACTAAGTGCTCCGACTATTACAAAAAGAGAGATAACTGAAAGAAAGGTGATAAAAATTGCTCGTTTTGTCATATTTTCTTTACTATTTTAACATAAACGCTTACCTCGCGCTCAAGTGGCAGACTGTGAACGCTCAAAAGCCATCCTCTCTCCATTTTACTATTTGAATGAAGTTTTACAAATCTTTCTTGGGGAAGACCAAAATCTTCCAATTCCAGATGATTGATCAGTATCTCTTCGATCAAACGGCGGGGGACCTGGAGGGGGCGGAGGCGATTTTTGCCCAAAATCATTCTGCAAGAATTTGATTGATTGTCAAAATATAAATTTAGCGAGTCGCTGGAGTTTTTTTCAAGATTTCTTAGGGTGAGGTCGAAAAACTTTCCCCCGTTTGATGTTTCCAAAAAGCGACCAGTTAAGGTATTTTGGGGATTCTGGTTTTTTTTGACGAGGGAGACCATTTTTTCCCTTATAATTTGCTGGGCTCTCTCTTTTGACACTCTTTGGAAAGGCTTTTTTGTTTCTTGGTTTTTTTCGTTCTCGTACCTGACATTAACGGCCTGCTGCGAGTATTCTTGGGTTTTTTCAGGTTGTTCTTGGGTATTTATTCTTCTGATTGGAATAGAGACCTCGCTTGCTTGCTCTTGTTCTGTTTGGGTGGCGAGGTTTTTTTGCTGAATTTCCTGCGGTTGATTTTTCTCTTGCTGGGAGTCTTCGCTTTGGCTAACTGTCAGATTTTTTCTGATCTTTAGGCTCGGGCGAAATTTGATGATCGTATTGTTTAGCAAGATTCTTCTTTGCTTGGATCTAACCTGAATAATGCTACGACTTTTTTGACGCACCAGATAAAAAGTACCGAAGTTTTGCAGTTTTACTCTCTCTTTTTTATTTAGCTCTTGGCAAATAATCTCTTCAAGCGCCACCATTGTGCGCAATGTCTTCGTCTTTGTCCAGCCGATTTTTTTACCGACTCTTGCGGTTATTTGTGATTTAACAATTGTTGTCATTGCTATTATTATACACCAAGAAGTGTTTTATGTTTTCTCACTTTGATTTCATACAATTGGGTCTGTTTATTTGGCATTTTTTTGCAAAATAAAATCTTTTTGTCATAAATAAGATACGGACATTTTTATGGAAGCGCTTTATAGAAAATACAGACCGCAGATGTTTGCGCAGGTGGTCGGCCAAGACCACGTCGTCAAAACATTGCAAAGGGCAATTGAGCAGGGTCGACTCTCTCATGCCTATCTTTTTTGTGGACCAAGGGGAGTGGGCAAGACCACCATCGCTCGTCTCTTGGCCAAAGCTGTCAGCTGTGTCGGTGAGGGCGAGAGGCCTTGTGGTAAGTGCAAAAACTGCCTTGATATCTCAAAGGGCAACTACATAGATCTGATCGAAATAGATGCCGCTTCAAACCGAGGCATAGACGATATTCGCGACTTGCGCGAAAAGATCAATTTTGCCCCCAGCGTAGGGGATAAAAAAATTTACATTATAGATGAAGTTCACATGCTTACTCGAGAGGCATTCAACGCTCTTTTGAAAACGCTTGAAGAGCCACCTGCTCACTCGTTATTTGTTTTTGCTACAACCGAAATTGACAAGGTTCCCCAGACGATTCTTTCAAGATGCCAGAGGTTTGATTTTAAACTGGGGACCAAAGAGCGGGTGATTGAGTTAATTGAAAAAATTGCCACAAAAGAGGGGCTCAAACTCACAAAGGAGGCGTCCGAGGCAATTGCCATCTCAAGCGGAGGATCCTTCAGAGATGCCCAGTCTCTCCTCGATCAAATTTCTTCTCACCTTGGTGGAAAAGATGCCGATGCGGATCAGGTAGCAAGTATTCTTAATTTTGGTAGCAAAAAGGGAGCTGGGGAGTTTATTGATATTTTAAAAAACAGCAATGCAAGCAAAGCCTTTGAATTTGTTTTGGACCTTCAAAAAAGAGGTTTGAAGATAGAGGACTTTTTGCGCGAGTGTCTGTCCATTTTGCGAGATGAGATGATTGATTTGTCGATTGGGGAGAAAGATTGTAAGTGGCAGAAAAACGCTCTCGAGATTCTCCTTGAAGCGCATAGCCAAATGAAAATTTCACCGATTGAAACCCTGCCGCTTGAGCTTTCGATTGTCAAAATCTACGGCGCTTCAGGCAGTAGGCAAGATGATGCTTCGGGTGATCAAGGAGAAGATAAAAGAGAGATCGCATCCGACAAACCGATCGCCAAAAAAGATAAAGCAAAGGGCGAGGATCCTGTGCCGGAGGAGCAAGCGGTCAAAGAAAAAAAGACTATTGTGTCGCTTTCTTCGCAGTTGAGGCAGGCCTTTGTTGACGCTGTTAGTGAAAAAAATAAACCATTGGGCTCTTTGCTCTCGGGAGCGCAGATGGAGTATGCTAACGGTGTTTTGAGGGTTTATGTGGAGTATCCGATTTATGCCGCAAAGATAAAAAGTGTCACATCGATTGCAATTCTTGAGGGAATTCTCAAGGAATTATTCAATTCAAACGTTAAAGTTGAGTGTGAAGTTTGCCAAGAAGACGAACTTTGTGAGAGTATCGGCGAGGTTTTTGAGATCGCCTGACTTGCCTAAATTTAAAATTCGTTCTACATTTCAAAGTACCCATGGTTAAAAAAGAAGATCAATTAGGGAAAGTTCCGCCCCAAAACCCGGAAGCGGAACAGGCGGTAATTGGAGCCGTCTTGCTAGACAAGGAAGCCCTTTACAAGGTGGGGTCCCTTCTTAGTAGTGAAGATTTTTATAGAAATGATCATCGAGAGATATATGAAGCGGCTTTGTCACTTTTTGAAAAAAGATCGCCGATTGACTTGGTTACGATAACTGATGAGCTAAAGAGTAGAAAAAAATTGGAGATTTCCGGAGGGGCGACATATCTAGCTCATCTTGCCAATCAAGTCGTAAGTAGCGCTCACGTAGTCAAGCATGCCGAAATTGTTAGAGAGAAGGCGATTTTGAGGAGATTGATCGAAACAGCAACGACAATTATTGAAAAAAGTTATGATCAGCGCGAAGAAATTTCCTCAATTCTGGATAAAAGTGAACAATTACTTTTCAGCGTTTCGCAAAGATTTGTAAGCGATGATTTCTTGCCCGTAAAAGACATCTTGATAGATACTTTTGATCGAATTAATGAGCTTCACGAAAACAAGGGGCAACTCCGAGGAGTACCGACGGGATTTCGTGATCTTGATAATCTATTGGCCGGTTTCCAGCAATCAGATCTGATTATTTTGGCGGCCAGACCATCAATGGGAAAAACAACTATTGCTCTCAATATCGCCTCGCACGTGTCCTCCAAAGAAAAGATTCCGGTTGGCATATTTTCTCTGGAGATGAGCAAGGATCAATTGGTGGATGCGCTCCTGACTATGGAGGCGGGTATAGACTCTTGGCGACTCCGCACAGGCAATCTTCAGGAGGACGACTTTCCTCGCTTGAATCGTGCCATGGGTATCTTGTCGGAAGCACCTCTTTTTATCGATGATTCTCCGCTTGTGTCCATTATGGACATTAGGGCCAAGGCCAGAAGACTTCAGGCAGAGCATGGTCTGGGAATGGTTATCGTCGACTACCTTCAATTGATGGAGTCAAAAAATAAAAGCTCAAATGATTTCAACCGAGTTCAAGAGGTTTCGGAGATCTCGAGAGGACTCAAAGCGTTAGCCCGTGAGCTCAAGGTTCCCGTCATTGCTCTTTCGCAATTATCCAGAGCTGTCGAGGCGCGCCATCCCAAAATTCCTCAGCTAGCAGATTTACGTGAGAGTGGATGCTTGTCGGGCGATACTCTTGTTTTTGATCCTACTACGGGGCTGAGGTATGAAATTTCAGAAATCGTTGGCAAAAAAGAACAAAAATGTTTGGCGCTTGATCACTCAATGAATCTTAAAAAAATTTCAAGCTCGAAAATTTTCTCAACCGGAAAGAAAAAGGTTTATAAAATATCTTTGGCTTCCGGTAAATCTATCAAGGCGACAGCAAATCATAAATTTTTCACCATTGACGGCTGGAAGCGTCTGGATGAGCTTAATCAGAGCGATTGCCTCGCGACTCCGCGAAAAATTCCTGCCCCTGCAATTCCTGTCGATGTGTCCGAAGATAAATTAATAGTTCTTGCTCATTTAATCGGGGATGGCTGTTATCTGAAAAGGCAACCGCTCCATTATACAAACGCCGACAGAAAGTGTTTGGCGGCGGTCAATAATGCCTCAATAAATGCATTCGGGACAAAAAATAAGCTGATAAAACAGGAAAACTGGTATCACCTATACCTGTCTGCACCTTATAAATTGGCAAGAGGCAGAAGGAATCCGATTGCTAAATGGCTTGATGAGGATATGCATATTTTTGACCAAAGATCTGCTCAAAAAGAAATTCCTGAAATTGTTTTTAGACTCAATGATAAAAAGCTTGCCTTATTTATTAGTCATTTGTTTTCGACAGACGGGAGTATCACAAAGTATCGTGACAAATGGCGCCTCTATTACAGTTCAAAAAGCCGAAAACTTATAGATTCCCTCCAATTATTGCTTTTGAGGTTTGAAATACATTCGATTATCAAAACTGTCAAAAAAGAAAATTACGACAACTGGTTTACGCTGGATATTTGCGGATCAGAAAATCAACTGAAATTCTTGCGAGAAATCGGAATTTTCGGCCAAAAACAAGAAAGTGTTTTAAAAGCGATCGAAGATTTGGAGAAAAAGAAGCCAAACACCAATGTCGATGTGGTTCCCTCTGTTATTTGGACCAAGATAAAAGAAAAATGTAAAATCAGAGGATTGAGCGGGAGGGATTTTCATTTGAAGATGAACTGGGCATACAGTGGTAACTCTCGCCATAAAAACGGCATTTCAAGGGAAAGGATGTACAAGATTGCCAAGGCCTTGGATGACGAAGAACTTATGACTCTGGCTCGCTCGCAAATATTCTGGGATAAAATTGTCTCGATTGAGGAGCTGGGTATTGAAGACGTTTACGACATTACTGTCCCATCTCTTCATAATTTTGTAGCAAACTCAATTATCGTTCATAACAGTATCGAACAAGATGCGGACGTTGTAATGTTTATTTATCGTGAGGAATACTACGATCCCGACACAGAAAAAAAGGGTATAACGGAGGTTTTAGTTAAAAAACATAGAAACGGACCAATTGGCGATGTCGAGCTATTTTTTAATCCGCAATTACGCCGATTTACAAATATGGAGAGAAATCGCGAGCAGACGATCTAAAATGAAAAGAGCACGTGCTAATCGAGTAGTCGGCAATAATAGTTTTTAATTTATGTGCCGCTCGCGCTTCGTGCTCTTTTCTCACCCGAACCCCACCTTAACGGGTGCCAAGCTGGGGTAATGGAGGATTAAAAGGTGCTGTGCCGAAAAGTTAGTACATCCCTCCTTTTCAGCAATTACAATTATAGCAGGACCAAAGCTCTTGTCAAGACCCCCTACATCGATCGTCAATATAATTAATTTCAAAAGAGATTCTGATAATATATATTGCGTGATAGAAAAATTCAAACTTGCCTTTTTTAAGGAGAATTCGGTTAAAGGGGCCAGTATAATCCTGATCATTACTCTCGCCTTGTCCAACGTTCTAGGTGTTTTTCGTGATCACTTTCTAGCTCTTAAGATTCCAACCGACAGACTTGATATCTATTTTGCTGCCTTCAGATTGCCGGACTTAGTTTTTAATGTTCTGATTTTAAGCTCGATTGCCTCAGCGTTTATTCCCGTATATTCAAAATACCTCAAGGAAAAAGGAACGAATGAGGCCAGAGAGCTTTCGCAGACTGCCATGACAGTGGCGGCATCGTTGGTCGTAATTTGTCTTGTGATCATGTATTTTTTGATGCCACTGATGATGCGCGGCTTGGTTCCAAGTTTTAATGATCTAAAGAGAGAGGAGACGGTTGAGCTCGCCCGTCTTTTGCTTCTTTCGCCCTTCTTTTTTACTTTGTCGTATTTTTTAAGTGGCATATTAAACTCACACAAGCATTTTCTGGCCTCTTCGATCTCTCCTTTACTTTATAATCTTTCAATTATCTTGGGCGTAGTCTTATTCGCCGACAGAATCGGCGTCAAGGGTGCGGCCATAGGTGTGGTGGCGGGATCATTTCTGCATTTTCTGGTGCAGTTGCCCTCAGCCCTTAAGGTCGGTTTTTATCCTGCTTTGAAGTTTAATTTTCGCCA
>MWBO01000028.1 GCA_002071685.1 candidate division WS2 bacterium ADurb.Bin280
AATCGCCATCCACCTGATCAAGGAGATCGGGCCGGTCGCTGTCCTATCTCTCGGCTATGCCAGCCGAAAAGAAGCCATAACGGTAGAGACGAAAGGGCGCAACCGGCAAGACAGTTACCACCTCGATTGCGACAGATGCCTGAGAGACGGACAGCGGATTCTGGTGGGCGGTCCGGAAGAGGTCGCCACTACAGCACCGAACTGCCTCATCTCTCAGTACTTGCGCGCCGAGGGACTAGAGGTCGGTATTTCCGACAACGCCGAGGCCTTCGTCTGCAACACCCTGATCTACTGTATCGCGTTGCACCTGCGAGAGCTCTCGGCCGACTCCCCGATTCCCTTCACCTACATTCACACCCCCACCACCGACCAGTTCCCCCACCTCGTCTTGGGCACAGGCAAGACGATCATTTCCCACCGCAATCTGGTCACAAGCGCGATGGTCGCCCTCCGGGTCATGATCGATCCGGACGGCTGTGATGGCGAGATCCAATCAGCAGGAAGCGCTTCGACCCCAGCTCTTCACATCCCCTTTGGTACACCAGGGCCGGGAGTCATCAGGCGGAGTACGCGCATGATCGGAAGCGATCCGACCGGATAAACGCCAGCGCGCAGAACACCAGCACGACTCTACTCGGGGGCGACGACACGTCGCCCCCTTGTTTTTTTGTATTTATTGACAAAATAATATGCAAAATATATTATTTTTAAAATGAGAAAAATTATCAAAAACAAACCATACCGCTAAACAATAAGCGACCCCTCACGGGGTCTTTTTTTTAATGCTCCGCAAAGGAGTTCCAAAGCACCTTGAAAGGTAGGTGAGAGAGATGGCCGCAATGGGTACACATGTTGAAATCAGCGCCACTATCATTGGTCATCATCTCGAACGCTTCACGACTTTGCAGAGAGGATTGTTGCTGACCGCACTCCATACCGCAGGATCCATGCACAATGGCCAAGTACGAGACGACGGCTATCCCTATCATACTCATGTCCTCAGTGTTCACGACTACCTCCTGCAGATCGAATGGCCCGCTTGGGCGGGCATCGACATTCATCTAGCCGCGCTTCTGCACGATGTCCTAGAGGATTGCCCCAGTGCCAATCTCAACATGCTCTCCGACAACTTCAGCCCACGCCTAGCAGCAATCGTCTTGTCGCTGACCAAGCTGGACAAACAGAGACGCTTTACACAGATCGTCGAAGCTGTGTCGAGGGGTCTCTGGGAGAGTATCTTCGTCAAGCTCGCCGACCGCCTCCACAATCTCTCAACAATCGACGGCCTTGAACCACGGAGGATTACCAAAAAGCTACACGAGACGCTCGGGCCTCTTGTCAGTTGCGCGAGAGAATGCCACCCCTACCTCCACAGCGATCTTCAACCGGCCTTTGACGAACTGCTCGAAGAGGTCGTGCTTCTGGCTCGGATCAAAGCAGACATCTATTGCTGACCGAGCCAAAGACAAGGGCCCCCGCACATCGCGGGGGCCCGTTCGCGTTCAGGCGCGCTAAATGACCACGCGCCAAGTGACCACATCCCCCTTTTTCAAGACGCAGTCCTTCGCCGGCATTAGTACAAGGCGATCGTTCACTAGATACTGCAGATCGCCCTGGAGTTCACCAACCTCGACGAAAATCGGACCGCTTCCCAAACGACACGAGTAGCGCTTCGTGGTTGCACTAGCGACTGACTCGCCCCTTTCGGCCACGAATTGCAACGACCGACCGTAGCGTCGTTCGACAACGTCGCCGCTCCCTCCGCCACATCCGAAGAGGGAAAGCACGGCTCCAGATGCAGCAAGCAGTTTCCCCAAGAACCCTTTTCTGGTCAAACGCCATCATCCTTTCGATTGTTTCACGCGGTTATTGCGTTTACGTCTTGAAGATAAAATTTTGAAAAATACAAGTATTAAAATCAAAGAAAAAACCAACACACTAACAAACAGTAAATTTTTTAAATTAAATTGAGGCACTAAATCATTTTCAAAAGTGGTGTCTTGACTGGAAACATTTTTTTGTGCCCGAGGATTATCCTGATCTTTATTTTCTTCAGGCAGATCTTCGGATGTTGTAGCTTCGTTTTCACGTGGCAATATTTTTTCAGTATCGCCTGAATTATTTTGAGCAGTGCCTTGCTTTACATCAGATGAAAAACTGCCTTTTTCCGATTCGGACACTCGCACATCGTCACCTTGCTCGGTGGCACTTAAAACAACGGCCTCTTCCTGCTCGAAACAAATATCTGAAAATTTGATATTCGGCAAGCTCGACGATCCGTCGCCAAAAATCCAGCCCTCAACATCACCATTTTTTACATTTGAGTAATTTACGCCAATATTTTGGAACGACCAAGCTCCATCTTTTTTCCAATATGACCAAAAAAAATCGCCGCTACTCATCTGATGGCTTTCTTTTTCACCTTCCTGATCGATACTTACCACAAAGCCGTTTTTTTCAATAATGGTAAAAGGAGATTTTTTCAAAATCGACATACCAGAAATAGTTTCCTGTTCAAATTCGACACATGCAGTTTTAATCTGCCCATCGCTTTTTTTGACAACAAGACCGGTTTTTGAAGCCAAAGCAATATTTGGATAAAAAATAGCAAATAAAAAAGCGGGTAGTAAAAAAATGAAAAAATTAGTTATTTTCATATTTTTTTATCAAGTATTTTGCAAGAATTCCGGCAATCAAACCTATAACTGCAATACTGAAAATCCAATACCACAAATCATCTGATTTAGATGAAACTGACGAAAGGACTTGCCCGCCCGAACCAACTTTCGACTGATTTGTTCCGGCCTCTTCCTCATCAAGAGATTTTTTTTTGTCCAAAGCGTCCGCTCGCGATAAGTTGCCAATTTCTTGTTCAGTTGGTTTGTCAGACTCTCGCTGATTTGCCATGTCTGTCAAAGTGTTTGCTTCAGGACCGACAACACAATTGGTAGATTCGGCGGTCGGTGAAAGACTGGAAGTTGCCGCAGGACTTGGCGAAACAATTGGCGTGGGAGTTGCCAAAGGAGCTGTTGATTTCCATGAAAATAACGCCCCCTCCATAACAGGCAAGAAGGCCTCGTTTTGCGCCAAGAGCACTATCGAAGTAGTCCACACGGGATTAATCCGTCCGTAGCTCCTGTTAAAATTATAAGATCCATCGGCATTTGCCAGATCGCCAAGATCGTCAAAAATACTTCTTGAATTTTTTCGCCAAAATAAATCTTCCGGATTTTCGCCCATCGAATATATCGCTTGAATAACAAAAGAATCGGAGAAAGCGTCGCTTTCGGTGGACCACTGACCACCGTCATATTTAATCCCACCGGTTGATGTTTGCAAACTTTTCAAATAATTTTTCGCTTGGAGCAAAACATTTACATCAATTTTTTTGCCCGATGAAACTAAGGCCATAATTGTTTGCGCTGTAAAATTGCTTTCGGCTCCATAGCCGGAATTCCAGCCACCGTTTTTTTCTTGTCTTGAGACTATGAAGTCAACTGTTTTTTGCTCGATTGCTCGGCCAGCCGACTTGAGAGATAAGACGCCAAAAACTGTCGAGACGAGATCGCTTCCGATTTGACCATCACTCTTGATTTGCGAAATTATTTTTTCCGGTAAATTACAGTTTTTTAGTTTTGAACTATCTATAGACGAAGATTCAAGCGCCAAAACCCGCCTCTCTATGTCAGTCAAATTTGTCAAAGAACAGGCGTCTGATGATGCAAAATCAGCCAAGCTCTTATGGGATCCGACAGTTTTTGCATCATAATGCGATGCGCCAAAGGCAAGCATCGCCCAATCCGTTCTAAGAGATCCGGGTGCCTCCTCCCCCGATTCGACAATTCCACCGGTAGATAAATTTTGAAAAGAATAAATGTAGTTTAAAGATTTTTCAATCGAAGGCGTCGCCTCGGCATCAAGGGGAAAACAAAAACAAGCCGTGAAAAAAACAAAAAACGCTACAAAAAACGTTTTTAAATTTATTGAAAAAAAAGACACTTTCCTCCTCGGGAATTATTTTGCCATGCTGGTTTTCTGACTCTCCGCCTGCTGGCGAATTTACAGTAGCGGGACTGTCGCGGAATCTAACCGCAGTTCCCTCCCGCAATAAAGCGGGATTGCGCATGTACTGAGAACTTACCGCCTTTGCAAAAAGCTGTCAAGCAGATCTTCGCTTTCTCCCGCTTGCCACCGCTTTTTTAACTTTTGAGTGAATTTTTTTCATTTCTTCATAGACAATAATAGTTGACGGAATAATGATTATGATAATTAGCCCGGGCAGAGTCTTGGTGGCTCCCAATACGTACCCGATTTTTGGAGCGACAAATACCACCCTTCCGCGCACAGCACTACTTGGTATGAGTATTCCGTCAGCATAATCGTTGGCATCACCCTTTGTTTTAAACAAAAACAAAGGGCCATCCCCGACTATCTCTACGATTCGGTGAGTTACGATTTGAGTTTTTGAGCTTTGATCGCTATCAAAAGAAACGATGTCGTTGATTTGATATGTTTTTTGCTCTCTAGCAAAAACCAAACTACCCACATCAATGGTCGGCCTCATAGAGCCGGACATCACGGCAAAAGTTTTGTAATTTCCCTCAAAAGGCAACAGAGAGAACAGCAAGACAAAGCCAATTGATAAAACGAAAATTATTACTATCGCCTCAATAGACTTAGCGAGAAACCTAAGTATTGCGAATTTTTTCAACTTAACTATGCGCTTCTATTTTTGCACCAGAATAATCTTTGATTAAGATTATTTTACGCCTTCGGTTGTAGCGTTGGCAATGAATTCAAACTCAGCACTTTTGCTCTGCATTTCGTTGCCATAAGAGGCGGGAAGAGTCAATTTGACAGTAAATCGATTCATCTCTCTAAGAACGGTATCACCGAGAAACTCGGGTGAAAAAACTTCTCCCATGTCTTTGAGTTTACCCTTGTAAATAGTGCTGTAGTTTTCTACTTTGACAATTTCGGCATCCAGCGCATTCCAAAGGGCATCATCACCGGAAGTTTTAACTATTTGCATAGAAACCTTTGTCGGCGCAGTCCCGAAATTTCTAATACCAAACATTCTGGTGATGGTATCACCCGGCTTCATATTGGCGGCGGATATTTGATACTCACTGGCACCATTTCCCCAGCCCTTCACCTCGTCGCTTGCCCTCAAGTCAACATTCCCTGTTCCAAAAGTCACACCTTTTACCGAATCTGTGTCGGTAAAGTATGCTTGAGTTGCCCCTACAGCAATCGCAGAAACGGCCAAGACCGTTAAGACGCTTTTTGCTATTCCCCACATAAGTCCTCCAATCAATAAATTTTGACTATACGAGTATTATAGCACAAAAATGCCTTTTTGTCAATTTTTCAGGTCTATTTTTTGATATTTGTCCGCCAATCTTAGCAAACTCAAAGACTTGAATTTAAGGAGATAATTGCTAATCTTTAATAAGTAAAAAAAGGAAAAAATGACTCAAGACAGACAAAAATTTGAAAAAATTATTTCTCTATGCAAGAGAAGAGGATTTGTTTTTCCATCATCAGAGATATATGGGGGGTTCGCCGCTGTTTATGACTATGGTCCATATGGCGTCGAATTGTCCAACAACATCAAATCGGCTTGGTGGAAAGAGATGGTTCAATACCGCGAAGACATTGTCGGACTTGACTCGGCAATTTTCATGCATCCTAAAATATGGGAAGCAAGCGGACACGTCAAGGGATTTTCCGATCCCTTAACAGAATGCAGAAAATGCAATCAACGTTTTCGAGTAGATACTTTACTTGATGACGCTGGCGTTTTTGCCGATGAAAAAATGTCTGAAGATGAGATAAACAAAATTTTTGACGACAACAAAGAAAAAATCGCCTGCCCTAATTGTTCGGCGAAAGACTTCGCTCGAGCAGAAAAATTTAATTTATTGGTTCAGTCAAATCTGGGAAATCTCACTCAAGATTGGACCAAGGACCCCACTTATCTTCGCGGCGAAACCTGTCAAGGAATTTATGTCAATTATAAAAACGTTCTCAATTCTTCCAGAGTAAAAATTCCTTTTGGCATTGCTCAAATCGGCAAGGCCTTTCGCAACGAGATAACAGCCAGACAGTTCATCTTCAGAACAAGAGAGTTCGAACAGATGGAAATGCAGTATTTCGTTCACCCAAGCGAGGAGATGGATCATTACGAAAAGTGGCGAGAGCGCAGATGGAAATTTTATCTTGACATTGGACTAAAAGAAGAGAATCTCAAATGGCACAAGCACGAAAATCTGGTTTTCTACGCCAAGGAAGCTTATGACATTGAATATAATTTTCCTTTTGGCTTCAAAGAGCTTGAAGGAGTGCACGCAAGGGGAAATTATGATTTGACGCAACATTCAAAATTTTCGAAAGTCGAACTAGACTATCTCGATCCTGTATCGGGAGAAAAATACATTCCCCACATCGTCGAGACTTCCGCTGGAGTCGCTAGAACGTTTTTGGCGATAATCTCCGACGCTTATACCGAAGAAGAAAATGAAGGAGAAATCAGAGTGGTTCTAAAGCTACCCTTTAAACTCTCGCCGATAAAGGTGGCGGTTTTTCCGCTTTTGAAGAATAAACCGGAATTAGTAGAAAAGGCAAAAGCAATTTTTGACGACCTAAAACTCTCGCTGATGTGTGAATTCGACGACAATGGAAATGTCGGAAAAAGATATAGAAGACAAGACGAGATAGGAACACCCTTTTGCGTGACAATTGACTTTGAGACTCTTGAAAACGACACGGTTACCATTAGAGATCGCGATTCCATGAAACAGGAACGAATCGCAATAAAAGAACTAAGCAATCACTTGCAACAAAGAGTTAGCTAGATATAGCTATTGATGTGATATCTGTTCTCCGCCTGTTCGTACCATTGCGTCGGTTTTTCATCGATAGAACCGCTTTTTTGTTCAACTTTGAGTAAGTGGTATCCGAAAGATGACTTGACCACGCCACTCATCTCACCGGCATTGAGTTTGAAAAGTTCATTTTCCATTTCTTCAGGTAAGCCCGAAAGCTCCCTGAAAATATATTCGCCCTCTGCCAAGAGTCCACCACTCTCCTTTGTTTCCTGATCGGTACTTTCCGACTTTGCAACTTCTTCAAAATTTGCTCCTTCGCGGATTTTTTGTTCGAATTCTTTAGCTTTGTTCTCGTCTGTGAAAAGAATGTGTCTAGCGATAACTTTTGAGAATTTTTCCTCCCTGATTCTCTCTAGGGCAATTTTTGGTAACATCAGCTGTTTGAATTGGGTAACGTTCATACCATAACTGTTTTTGATAAAAGCAATCGCTTGCTCCTCTCCGCCGACGCCTCCAACCGCCTGTTCAAAAGCAGTATCGAGATCACTCCTCGTCACCACCACTCCAAGCCGTCCGGCTTCTTGCATAATGACGGCATCGTTTTGCATGTCCTCCAGAATACTTCTTTCGATGTCTTCCGGAACCTCAAGCTGCATTGCTTGGGCAAATGTTTTTGACCAAAGAATTTTTTGATTCAAACCCTTCGAGATAATGAATGTCCTGCCAACATTTGAAACCGGGAAGGGATAAACATAAGAAGCCCAAAAGTCGATCTTTTCGAATTTTTTTTGTTTATATAGACGAACACCGAAAGCAACCGCACCGATGACATAGAGCATACAGATAGATATTAGCGCAGTTTTGGCAATCGTTCGCCACCTTGGTCTTAATTTTTGGACAATGAGATTAAAGTATTTCTTGAAAAACGATCCCAGATTAACAAAGAATTTTAACAAAAACCTCTCCACAACTCTAATTTTCGAGACTATCTTATTAAACATTTAGATACTCCAATTAAATTCTGTAAAAAACTATCGACAACAAAAGTATACTTATCAACGATAGAAATGCAAACCGCTTGCCATCTATTTTTTGACTCAATACATCCCTCGTTATGGAATGAAAATTAAAAAACAAAACAGCCGTGATCGCCCCTTTGGAGATCTGGCTGGCATTAATAAAGCTGATCACCCAAAAAAGTTCGGTGAATATTAGCGAGAGAATTATCTTATAGAATATTTTTTCGGGGTTATTGAAGGGCCTGACGAGATTTAGAAGGTAATTTGTCAACACAAAGGAAAGCAGAGCGAAGCCACCAATGGAAATCGCCTTGAGATATTCTTCGACAACAAAATCAGAAAAGAGAAAGAAACATGCAGTGGTTGAAAAAAAGAAAATTAATAGCGAAATAGCATCAGAGTCTTCATTGAACCAGATCAAATACAAGGAAGCCAGAAGCATCAGCGTTGAAACAACCATTACGATAGTCGTCCTGTCAATTGAAAGAAAAAATGCCACAAGAGCACAAACGGACAAAAACGAGATAATTCCGCTTGATACAATTTTTAGATTTTTTGCCGAAAGTTTACTCTCCATAGTCACTGCCAATAACAATCTTGATTACATTCTTTTCAGAGTAGCTCTCAATTTTGGCATTTGTCAATAGAGAGGATATTTCGTCAAAGGTTATGGAGCTTCCGCTTCCGTTGTAGATCGTCGTTCTGGATAAGCGCTCATCGTTTGTGTCAATCTTGTCAGGATATATTCCATAAGCTTCAAGTCGTTTGGCAAATTTCGTAGCCAGTCCGACAGTGCCAGAACCGTTATAAAGTTCCACCGTAGGTTTTATCTCATCTTCTTGCTTAAAAATATTTTGCACGAATTTTTGAACTTGGCTGAAATCACCGGCTTTTGGCTTGATATAATAACCGTTTTCATTCACCGAATAGAGAAGGCCGTCCTTCGAATCAGTAGATAAAACTTTGCTGATAATTTTTGATGTGTCGAGGTCCTTCAGATGACTTATAAAATCTTTAAACTCAGGGATGCCCATATCGGTCTTGACGTGATCGCCCAAACTTTCAAGAAGATTAGAGATTTTTATAGGATTTGACAAAAAGCCCAACGAAAGAGCCTTTTCCTTAATAGCCATCACCACCTGTTGTTGCCTGGCTGCTCGCGCAAAATCCGAACCCTCACCGTTGCTACCATGACGCGATCTAGAATATTTAAGGGCGGTAACCCCGTCCATCTTTTGCTCGCCCGCCTTGACCGAAAATGGCTCGTAACCGTCAGTCTTAACATACTCTCCAGACTTTGTGAAATAATCCTTGGGATATTGTGGATCATAAAATGCAGTTTCAACATTTACCGTAACGCCACCGAGGGAGTCCACTACACTTTTTAATCCCACAAAGTCCAAAGACACGTAATAATGAATCGGTACACCGACAACTTCTTTGATGGTTGATTCAAGTAATTTTACACCATCAGCTTCTTTGCCCTTTTTGTCGCTGGCTTTAGACTGTGAGTATCCGGTTTTATATACAGCGTTTATTTTTTCCTTGCCGTTGCCTGGTATTGTTACCTGTAAATCTCTTGGCACAGAAACCATCGCAACCTTGTCGTCATCGGTTCTAATCCGTACAATCTGTATCGTATCAGTTAATCCGGCCGCTTGATCTTTTCCCAGCATTAGAATATTGGTCACACCATCTGTCTGCTTGAGACTGGAACGGCTAATGATGTCTCTGAATGAAATGCTATCGGGCAAGACTTCGTTGGCCGCCGAAATGGCCGAAAAACCAATAGAGCCAAAATAAAACAAAATAGCTCCCAAAATCAAAACAATTGAAAGAAAAATAAACTTTTTGTTTCGCTTCTTCTTCTCCTTAACTGTTTGATATTTTGTCGAGCCCTTTAACTTTGTCTCGTATAAAACGCCATCTTTGTGGCTGATGCTATGCCTTCTTCTCACCATCGTTATATTGTGGAAAAACTTGTTTCCCCTCCCCATTAAAATAATTCATCAAGTTTGCAAAAAGGTAAACCTGCCGTTTAAAAGTATAAGAGCCACAGTCACCACTTATTTGCACTCTTTTTATCATTGTCCCATATTTTCGAGCAAGTGACAAAAGGTCGCCGAGCTCTCCATCGGAAACCAAGACTTTATCGCCGTCAAAAACGCTAACCAGTCGAGGATTTTTTATCTTTACAAGCAAGTTCATAAATCAGTTACCTCCACTTGTCGCTCGTATTTTTGGCCAACCTTAATCTTAATATGAAAATCCATCAGCTCAAAAAGCTTCGGCATATTCTCAATCCACTCAACGGCTATCAGACCGTTTTCCAGATTAATAATCTCCGAAATCTCTTCTAAATCTCTTTTACTAATATCATCAAACCTGTAAAGATCGAGGTGACGCAAGATCGGCCATTTGTTGTCGTTCGTATTGTACTGCTTGGAAATTGTAAAAGTCGGACTCGTCACTGGTTCTTTTATACCGAGTTTTTGCGCAAGACCTTTGACCAAAGTAGTCTTTCCGCTCCCCAGATCACCGGTTAGACCAATTTTAATAGAAGGAGCTACTTTTTTAGTAAGCACGCTCCAGATATTTTCAACCAATTCATTCTCGTTCCTTGCCGTAAATTTCATATAACATTACCACTAATACGAAGCTCAAAATGCCAGATAATTGTAGCATAAACAGGGCATTTTTTAAACTCTGCGATGGCATTTTACTGCTAGAACCCAAAACAGCGCTTGCTAACTTTTTCGATCGTCTAGTAGTCGTAGTTCTTTTTTCTACCTTCGTTTCCAGAATGTAGTCGTTTGTAGGGTCGCTGTCTTGACTGGCGCCACCGCTTTGCGGTGAAATTTCAGATGACGACTGGATTGAAATTTTGCATGCTGTTATAAAAAGGGGCTTTGTATTTTCTATCCGTCCTTCAACCGCCAAAGTATCACCATTTTGGACAACGTCATTGTTCGTGTTTGCGACATCCACCCTCCCGTAGGGCAACTCGACGGCAAAAGAAGACCTCTCCACCTCGACAACCCTAGCCGATAAAACAACCTGCAACCCGAGAGATTTTTGCGCCTCCTCTTGCGAGATATCACTAAGCTTTCCAGCTTGCATTATAATATTTTCTGATTTGGGCGTCGGAATTTGCGACCAATACCAGAGATCTGCCCACTTACTATAACTTAAATTCTTTTTTGATGAGGATGACAAAATAGACACTTCATCAACTTTCTCATCTTCGCCATTATAAAGAGTCAAGACATCACCAGAATCATTGATAGAAATATTGCTTTCGTTTTTAAAAAAAACCGCATACTGCCCGAACTCAAGTTCGGTATTGGAAAAATAAAAACGCTTCCCGGAAGCATCTGCAATACTCCAAGAATCTAGATTTATTGTATCCAGCGACGCATTAACAATTTCGAAATATTCGTCGTCCGAGTCCTTCAAGCCGTCTTGATTATAATCAAAGTCGTAAGGATGGGGCATCACTTCGCTAATAAAAACATCTTTTGAATCTTGATAAAAAGCTATCTCAAATAGACTCTCGTCAAAAAGACCCGTTTTATCAACAAAAATTAACTTTAGGGTTGAATTTTTTGAAAACTTACCTAGATTAATTTTCTTGGTTTTGGCGGAAAAATTCCAAGATTTGCCCTCACTATCTTCCACGACCAACGATTCAAGATCACTAAAAAAATCATAAATATCGGAGTCAATTTCAAAGACGACCGGATCTCCTTTTTTAAATTTTGTCTTGGACAAAACAAGACGATTTATCTTAGGCCTACCCGACTGATTTGGCGTAGCGCATTCGACTGCCAAATCATCAAGATTTTCTCTTTGTGTGCAAAAAGAGTTAGGGTCTCCCTCTTGCTGATATACTCCCCAAGAACTATCTTTATCGCCGGCCAAGCGGTCAAATACTTTTCTGAAAATAGAACTCTTTTTGTAGTCATAAAAAAACGGCTTTCCGCCATCACCGGCAACATCGACCTTATTACCATCTTTATCAAGAAGTTTGATCTGAAAATTTGAATTGGAAAGAGAGAGGGAGGGGTCTACAATATCCGGAATGACATTTAAGATCGACTGGCCTTTCGTAAATGAATGATCCTCGCTATTGTTTGAGATCAAAAAATACCCCTTTGGAGCAATTTGACCGACTTCAATTGTCAGAATTGTTTCATCTTTGACTCCATCATAGAGTGAGTAGCCCTCGAGATTTACGATTTGCGCTCCATCATTATAAAGCTCCACCCATTCATCGCTTGAAGATGCCAGAGATCCGTTCCACATTATCTCACTAAAATAAATTCCGCCCTCGCTTGCCAAAACCGCCTTGGGGGCAAAAAATTGGAGAACAAAAATCAGCAAACTCGCACAGAATGCAAAATAAAGATTAAAGATTTTCTTTCGTCTTCGCCCCACCATAATTGCTTTGATGTGGAACAAAATTTATATCGCAGGCCGGCGTTGTCATTCTTCCCTTTGGTGTTCTTTTGATAAAACCGATCTGCATAAGATATGGCTCAATAACCTCTTCAATGGTATTTCTATCGATTGAAGTTGCGGCCGACAATGTTTCGACACCGACCGGACCGCCGTCAAATTTATGAAGAAGGGTCGAAAGATATTTTCTATCTGTTTCGTCAAGCCCCAAATGGTCAACGCCAATATCGCTTAGCGCTTTTGAGGTAATGTCAAGACCGGCAACTCCTTGTTCGTAAACCGTAGCAAAATCTCTTACTCTCTTAAGAAGTCGATTGGCTATCCTAGGTGTTTTTCTGGCTCGCTTGGCAATTTCTTTGACACTTTGTTGATCGATCTTGATATCAAGTATTTTTGATGATCTCTCGAGAATTTTCCCAATCTCATCATCGCTATAAAAATCTAGGGCGTGAATAATTCCGAATCTATCACGCATGGGCGAGGAAAGCAGACTGATTCTGGTGGTGGCACCAATTAAAGTAAATTTGGGCAAATCGACTCTCAAAGTCTTGGCGCCAGGCCCCTTGCCTACGACAATGTCAACAGCATAATCCTCCATGGCCGGATACAAAATTTCCTCAACAACTTTCCCCAGTCGATGAATTTCATCAATGAAAATAATATCTGATTCTTCAAGAGAGGTTAATATCGAAACTAAATCACCGGCCCTTTCAATCGCCGGCCCAGAAGTAATTTTCAAATTTGACCCTGTTTCACTGGCCATCACGTGAGCAAGTGTCGTTTTGCCAAGACCGGGAGGGCCGTAAAACAATATATGCTCAAGTGGCTCCTTTCTAATCTTGGCTGCTTCAACAAAAACCCTCAATGCGTCCTTGGTTTTCTCCTGACCGATGTATTCCTTGAACTTCCTCGGACGCAGAGTATTCTCCAGAATATCTTCTTCAATTTCAATAGGTTCGCCTATATTTTGCATGAGGCAATTATAGATTAAAAAAAACCAGTAAACAAATTTTCCTTAATAAATATATGAGTGTCCACCGTAATCAGAGGGCGTAACATTGTGTCTGTAGCTATATGATTCCTTGACCCAGTTGTATTCCGAAATATCTATTGTTCCATCTGAATTAACCGCCTCGACAATAGCAACATGCCCGTGAGATGAGGTGATGGAAGACCCGAGCCAGCTTATTATCGCCCCGACGCGAGGGCTTGAAGATACATTATAACCCTGATCCCGAGCCAGTGTTGGCCAATTTTTGGCGTCGCCGCTTCCCGGACGAGTATTGGTCCAGCTCTTTCCCAAAACTACGTTCCAATACCAAGCCGCGTAAGAAGTGCACTGGCAAGTATAAAATCTCCAAGGGTCAACGTTTCCACAGGAATACGGATACCCCCCGCTCCCTCCGGTAAGGGTTTCCTTGCCACCACTGACCCTCCTCTGCCTTTCTGCATAAATGGCGGCGGATACCTGAGAGACCTCCTTCTGAAGCTTCTTTACCAGAGCCTCATATTCCTTTTGCTGTTGCAAAGTCATGCTCTTGAGGTTTTCTTTTTGGGAAACCTGATTTTCAGCACTTTTTTTGTAAGAAATTTGTTGATTATTTAGTTGATCAAGTTCGGCTTTTTTCGCCTCTTGGTCGGATTTTCTTTGCTCCATGTCTTTTTTTGCCTGTTTCACTTGAGCATAAACGCTTTTCACCTGATTTTCGACCGATTGAATATATTTTGACTGATTGATAATGTCAGAAAAATTACTGCCGCTCAAAATAAGCTCGTAATCGGATTTATTAGATGCTTTGTATATCTCTCTTATTGAGTCGTCAAGGCGCGCCTTGAGAGATTCGAGCTCTTTTTGCTTTAATTCAATATCTCCCGAGAGCGATTCGATAGTTTTCGAGGCTTCGTCAATTTGCGTCGATGTTTGCTCAATCTTCTGTTGAGTACTGGAGATATCAGATTCCAGAGAGCCGATCTGTTTTGACAGACTGTTTGCCTCGGCCGCTTTACTTTCAGCCGCCGATTCATATTTTTCTACTTCCTGATTGAGAGAGTTCCTTTTGTTGAGCAAGTCGTCAAGCGATGCTGCTTGTGATTGTCCAAATGAAAATGAGGTAATCAGCAGAACCGATAAAACCTTAACCGCTCTTTTTACAATCCCTTCCTTCATAGCTTTGTATTATACCACAAATAAATTTTTTCACCTACTTGGCATGGCGGCGCAAGCTCAAATAACTTGCTCCAATCCCGATAAAGGTTCCGATTATTACCATTATCAAAGTAATAAGTAAAAAATTTTCATAAAAAATGGGGGTAATCCTCTGCATAAACTTTTCAAAAACCGTTCCAGAGGCAATTTCCTCGCTCAAGAGCACTCCGCCAAAAATTACACCTTGAGACACTATGAGAGCAAACAGGCCGTAGAGAAATCCTTCGATAAGAAAAGGAATTTTGACAAAGGACTCGCTGGCGCCGACAAGGCGCATAATCTCGATTTCTCTTGATCGAAAAACCAAAGCGAGACGCACCGTGTTGAAAACGACCATTATGGCAATCAAAATGAACAAAACTGATAATCCGATGCCGACCCTCTCGACGAACCTGACCGACTGGTTGATATTTTCTATCAAAGTCTTGTTGTCGTCATAACTTGAAGAATCAATATAGGGCGAGTAAGTGGGTTTTTTTATAATATTTGAAACATAATCGTATTCCTTGAGATCAACCGACTGTATCCTCAAGCTCCGCGGAAGAGGATTGTCCTCGGCCGTGACAATGTCTCTGACTTCTTGCTTGACACTTGCACGCGCCTTAAACTCCTTGAGCGCATCTTCTTTGGAAATATATTGAACAGACTTAATCTCCGGCCTGATCATCAGATCACTCTTGAGCTGGTAAATTAAGGCTTCGCTGGCACTGTCTTTGAAATTAACTACTATATCAACCTTGTCCTTGAGTTCATGAACTATTTTGTTGGTCGAAAGAGCAAGGACCAAGAAAATACCGACAGTCAAAAGCGCTAGAGACATTATCAGGGTAGTCGTAACTGAAAGCCAACCATTACGAAAGAAATTTACAAACCCCGCCTTTAAAATTCTTTTAAACCTGATCATTTTTAACAACTATTATACCTTCCTTGTTTTTGGTCTGATACAACCTGACCCTTTTTCATCGTCACCACTCTTTTGCGCATTTGATCAACCAATTCCTTATCATGCGTCGCTAGAAGAACAGTGGTCCCTTGGCAATTTATTTTCTCCAAAATATCGGCAATTTCACGGCTAGCAGCCGGATCAAGATTGCCCGTTGGCTCATCGGCAATGAAAATTTTTGGTGCGTGAACAAGCGCTCTTGCAATACAAACTCTTTGCGCCTCCCCTCCTGAAAGCTGATTTGGATAAGCGTTTTCTCTGCCTGTTAGATTAACTGCTTGCAAAACTTTTGGAACTCTTCTTGATATTTCGCTGTCGGGTAAATCGCAAACCTCCAGAGCAAAAGCAACATTCTCCCAAACGGTTTTGTTTGGAAGTAGCTTGTAGTCCTGAAAGACTATCCCAATATTTCTTCTCAAAAACGGCAACTCGTATTGTTTGAGTCTAGTAATATCGCGACCGGCTATCCTGACAGAACCCTTTTCCGGCTTCTCCTCTCTGATTAAGAGTCGAACAAGGGTGGATTTGCCAGCACCGGAAGGACCAACAAGTATGACAAACTCCCCCGGCATAATTTTAAAATCAAAGTCTTCAAGTATTGTAGTGCCCGAGTATTTTTTTTCTACACCTTCGGTTTCGATGATGGGTTGCTTTTCTTTATCCAGCAAAAGCCTCCTTGTTAACGCTTTCAGAATACTATTATAAAGTATTTACGCCTTCCTTGCCAGAGTCCAATAATACCCAGCTACTTACCGCAACATTTTTTATATTTTTTGCCGCTTCCGCACGGACAGGGATCGTTGCGGCCGACTTTTGAATTTGTCGTAGCTTTGTTTTGTGAAGATTCGACTTCTCTGTTCATTTTTTCGCCTACCGATCTGATTGTCGTTATAACTTCGCTCGGAGAAGCACTTTTAAGCGAATTGTCGGGTTTTTTGACAAGTGATTTTTCTTGAGATTGCGCCACTTCTTCAAGAGACTCTCCACTGTCGACGCCATCAGGGCCACTTAAAACAATCGGCTTTTTTTCCTCGGGGACTCTACTGGTACTCGCGACTCCCGAAAAATCTATTCTCGAAAGAATTGAAATTATCTCATCGTCGATGGTTCTCAAGAGTCGTTCGAACAATCTAAAAGATTCCTCTTTGTAAGCAATCAGGGGGTCTACCTGACCATAACCCCTCAGTCCAATTGAATCACGCAAGCCATCCATTGTGTTTAGGTGCTCTATCCAGAGCTGGTCGATCACAGATAAACAAACCTTTCTTTCAACTTCTTGAAAAATTTCTGCCTCAACATTTTTTATATTTTTTTCATATTGCGTCTTTTCGCCATCCTCCATTTTTTCAATAATCTCTTGATGCAACTCGTTGCTCTTGGACCCCTCAAGCTCAAGGATTTTGCGCCTTCTCTTGTAAATAACTTCCCTCTGCTTATTCATCACGTCGTCATACTCCACCAAGTGCTTTCTGATATCAAAATTGTGTCCCTCGACTCTTTTTTGAGCTCCCTCGATTGATTTGGAGATCATTGCGTGCTCAATTGGCTGATCATCAGGCAGACCAAGGCGCTCCATCAAGTTTTTCAGCTTATCTCCTCCGAAAATCCTCATCAAATCATCTTCCATCGATATGAAAAACTGGCTCTGCCCTGGGTCGCCCTGTCTGCCACTGCGCCCCCGAAGTTGATTGTCAATCCTTCGCGACTCGTGTCTTTCCGTACCCAAAACAAATAACCCGCCCGCATCAAGCACTGCCTTTCTTTGGTTATCGTCAATTGGATTTCCACCAAGAATTATATCGACTCCTCTACCCGCCATATTTGTCGCAACCGTAACTTTGCCGGGCTGTCCCGCTTGAGCAATAATTTTGGCCTCTCTCTCATGATTTTTGGCATTTAATACTTCGCATTTTAGTCCGGATTTTTTCAACAATTTTGCAAGATACTCCGATTTTTCCACAGAAATAGTTCCTACCAGAACCGGCTGATTTTTTTTATTTAGCTCCAAAATCCTTTCGACAATGGCATTGTATTTTGCTTGAGTAGTTTTGTAAATTTGATCGTTTGAATCAATTCTAACCATTGGTTTATTGGTCGGAATTTCCACAACATCAAGTTCGTAGATTTTCGAAAATTCTTCTGCTTCGGTAGCCGCTGTTCCGGTCATTCCCGAAAGTTTGTCGTAAAGTCTAAACAAATTTTGGAAAGAAATCGTGGCTAGGGTTTCCGACTCTCTTTGAATTGCAACACCTTCTTTTGCCTCAATCGCTTGATGCAGACCCTCGCTATAGCGCCTGCCATGCATTAGCCGTCCGGTAAATTCATCAACAATGACAACCTCTCCATCTTTGACTATGTAGTCTTTGTTTTTCTTGAAAAGCGCCTTTGCTTTGAGTGCTTCTTCCAAGTGATGAACAAGCGTCACAGAGTTCGCTTCATAAAGACTCTTTATCCCAAGCGCTTTCTCTACCGCACTAATACCCTCATCGGTAATGGAAACTGCGCGAGCTTTTTCATCTATTTCAAAATGAGCTCCTTCGTTTAGATTTTTGGCGATCAGGGCAAATCTTCCGTAAAGATCCGCTGACTCTTCAGCGGCTGACGAGATGATTAAGGGTGTCCTCGCCTCATCTATTAAAATCGAGTCTATTTCGTCAACGATGGCGTAATTAAGACCTCTCTGAACAAGCTGGCGCTGACTTTGCGCCATATTGTCCCTCAAGTAATCAAAGCCAAATTCATTATTGGTTCCATAGACGATGTCGGCACCGTAAGCTTCCTTGCGCGTGCAGGGTTTTAGATTTTCATACTCAACTGACGCCGCCGTCTCTTGAGACAAATCATCAGAAGAGCTATTACTTTGAAAATTTTTCTCGAAAATAAAACTGCTTCCCTGACTTTGAATAATTCCTGTAGTAAGTCCGAGACGATCATAAACACGCCCCATCATTTCGCCTTGGTATTTAGCCAAATAGTCGTTGACAGTCACGAGGTGAGCACCCTTGCCGCCAAGAGCATTCAAATACAAAGAAAGCGTAGCAACCAGTGTCTTTCCCTCTCCAGTTCGCATCTCGGCAATTTTTCCCTCGTGAAGAACTACGGCACCAATTAGCTGAACGTCAAAGTGTCGCATCCCCAGCTCCCTTTTGGCGACTTCACGCACAAGGGCAAAGGCCTCGGGCAAAACATCGTTTAGCACTTCCTTGCTGGCATTTTTTTCACCAACAAGGCATTTCAGATCATCGGTTTTTTTCTTGATCTGCTCATCAGTCAATTTAGAAATAGATTCTTCAAGAGAATTTATCTGTTGAACGATCGGCTCAATCTTTTTTATCTCCGAAGCATTGCCTTTCCCAAACAAACGCTCGAGTATCTTTTTCATTTTGCCCTTTTCCTGAAACGAATTTTGGGCAATTTAATAGATGGCATCTTGAATCTAATTCCCTTTTTTCGCTCCTTTATTCTAACAACTTGCCTCTGAATTTTATCTTCAGCTTTGGCGATAGTATCGGCAAGCGTGTTCGCAAAAGTTCGAACATAAAGCGGTTTTTTGACATTTTGCAGTGTCAAATGAAGAATAATTTCGTAGGCCTGATTGCTTTTTTTGGTAATGTGTTGCTTGACACCGACCGTCAAAACCGAACTCTCCGGCAAGTGTTTTTCAAGCCAAAGAATTCTTTTTCGCAAAAATTTTTTTTGATCTTCCTCAAGCTCTCCGGAAAGTGATTTTATCTGAAATTTCATCTCAACTCCCTAATCATCTTTTTTTTGAATTTTTTCAAAACCGCACAAAGGCCTCAAAGCTTCAGGTACGTCGATACTCCCATCGCTGTTTTGATAATTTTCGAGAATTGCAATCAAGATGCGCGGGCTAGCAATGGCCGTGTTGTTCAAAGCATAAACGTATTTTTTATTGCCGTCTTTGTCGCGATATTTAATATTTAAGCGTCTCGGCTGCCAATCAGTCAAGTTTGAGTCGGAATGAGTTTCGCCGTAGCCCTCCCGAGATGGCATCCAAGTCTCAATGTCATACATTTTTCTTTTTCCGGCACCCATGTCGCCAGTACAAATTTGCAGAACCCTGTGGGGCAAATTCAAATCTTTGAGAATTTCTTGGGATATTTCCCTCAAATATTCCAGATATTCATCGGATTTTTTTACATCATCCTCACACAAGATTACTTGCTCTACTTTCATAAATTCGTGGATTCTATAGAGACCCTTGGTATCTTTGCCGTACGAACCCACTTCATTTCGATAACATTGCGAAAACCCGCAAACTTTAACAGGAAGATCTTTCTGCTCAAGAACACTATCGGAGAAATAAGACAAAAGCGCCGGCTCGGAAGTTCCTGCCAAATACAAACTTTCTCCGACAGTTTCGCCGTCCTCGTTTTTTCCGGTATTGGCAAGCTCATATATGTCATCTTTTCCAAAAGGAAAGTGACCGCTACCTATCAAGGCAAAGTCCTTCAAGATAGTCGGTGTCACCATAAACTCAAAACCTTTTTCTCGCAGTTTCTTGACTGCATAATTTAGGACCGCTAAATGCAAAACGGCCGCTTCGTTTTTGAGATAGTATCCGCGAAAGCCCGAAACCTTGACTCCTTTTTCAAAATCTACGAGATTGAGATCTTCAGCAAGCTCAATATGACTTTTAAATTCAAAATCAAATTCCCTTGGCTCTCCCCATTTTTCAACTTCGACATTCTCCTTATCGTCCTTGCCGACAGGGGTGTCTTCGGACTGTATGTTGGGAAGCTGTAGATAAAGACCCATCCAGTCTTGCTCGACTTGCTTCAATTCCTCTTCGATTCTTTTGAGATCGACAGAAAGAACTTTCATATCGGCAATGGCTTTGTCTTTTTCGCTTCCGCTAAGACCTACGATCTTTTTATTAAATTCGTTTTGTCTCTCACGCATCGAATCAACGGAGCCGATTAATTCACGGCGCTTTTTGTCAAGTGAAATAAATTGATCAAGATCAATTTTCAATCCTTTTTTCAAAATCGTGTCTTTGACTTTTTCGGCGTTCTCTCTCACAAAATTTAGATCGAGCATGTTTTCCCCGCAAAAAAATTTAATTTGTTGGATTAACTATAATCTTTTACAGGTAAAAAGGCAATAGAACAAACCTAATAAATCAGATCTCCACTTCGGTGTTTTTGATCCAAAGCTCTTGAAAGAAGCTCCAAAAAGCGTACAATCACCTCGACTCGTAAATTGACAGCAAATACGAAGGAAGAGGGAGCCGGAAATGATTGAGATGAACTTCGCCGAACGATATGCCGGAGCGGCGAAAATGGCGCAGTCAATCCTGTGCGTAGGACTTGATCCGACGCCGGAACTGACCCCGCCTGAGTTCGGGCAGGGCATTGACGGGTACTACGCCTACATGTACGCGGTGGGCGAGGTTGCCGCCGCAAAGGTGGCGATCGTCAAACCGAACATCGCGCACTACGAGGCAGAGGGCCACGAAGGTGTCGAGATGCTTGGCTTACTGACAGGGGAGCTCCAGAACATGGGGCTCATGGTCATCCTCGATGCCAAGCGCGCCGACATCGGGCGCACGATGGAGATGTGCGGAAAGTACCTGTTCGGGCAGTTCTACGTCGATGCCGCCACTTGCCACAGCTACTTCGGGGCAACATTCCTGCCCTCGCAGGACGGCAAGTCACAGGGCTGGCTGAAGTATCTCGAGCAGGGGAAGTGCGCCATCGCCATGGTCCGCACCTCCAATCCCGAGGGAGACGACCTGCAGGAAAGCCGCCTCGAAGACGACAGGCCAGTCTATGAACTGCTGGCCTCCAAGGTGGCAACATGGAACAAGTGGGCGCAAGACTTGACCCGAGGAGTCGGTGGTGTCGGGGCGGTAGTTGGCGCCACAACTCCGGAGCAGGCCATAAAGTGTCGGGCGACAGCTCCCGACGCGTTCTTTCTGGTACCTGGTTTCGGAACCCAGGGCGCCGGACCCTCCGCCGCTGTAGCGGGTATGCCTCGCGACGGCAAACTACTGCTGACCGTGAACAGCTCGAGCGCCATCACCGGTGCTTGGCGCAACAAGGACGGTACACGCAAAGGGGGCGATGTACTCGAACACGTCGCAAAAGCGATCGACGAGGCTAACGACCAGCTCAACCAAGCCCTCGTCGAGTCACTGGGGTTTGATCCGTACACGGACACTCCGTCTGGAGTTCCGTTCTACGAGCGACTCAAGCCGGTAGACAAGATTGGAGGAAAGTCATGCACAACGCAGGAGTAGACGGCGAACTTCGAAGGCTGCTGAACCTGTTCCAAGGAGTCTACGAAGTCCGCAGAGGCAGTGCCGGAGAACGCCTTTCCCCGCTGGTTGGCTACGCCGGCAAGTACGTTGACGGTGACTGCGGAACAAAGGCGTATATCGGCGAGGTTTACTACAACTTCGCCATGATCGAGCAGCACCCGAGGACGCTGAAGCGTTTCGCCGAGGCAGTCAAGCCACAGATCCATTTTGACGTGGTGGTAGGCATGCCGATGGGCGGAATCGCATTCTCGTTCGCCCTCACGGACGAAATAGGTTGCCGTTTCACCTTCGCTGAAAAGAAGGTGGCGAGAGTCGCGACCGGTCTGGAACGGGAAGAGACGCAACTGGTCATCTCTCGACACATCATCGCAGAGGGGTCGCGGGTTCTGATCGGCGAAGATGTCTGCCACAACTTCTCGACAATCGCCGATGCCATCGGCCTGATCGAGAACATCGGCGCCAAGGTTGTTGGGATCGTCTGCGCCATCAATCGCTCGTGTGAAAATGGCACAGTGATTCGCAACTATCTTGACGTTCCGGTCTTTGGCGCCCTCAGCCTGCCGACCGAGGAGTACCGCCAAGACGACCCCTACGTCGCCTCCGACATCGAGGCCGGCAACGTCATCTGGAAGCCGAAAGAGTGCTGGAAGCAGATGATCGCCTCCATGCACGGCACATGGTAGGGCAAGAACGCAACCACCGGCGCCCGCTCGAAAGGGCGGGCGCCGCCTCATTTTATAAACTAAAGTCTCAATAATATGCTAAAAAATAAACGGCTCACTTGAATGAGCCGTTTATTTTTTGTTGTATTTTTAAGTTATTTTATCTCAAGAACCTTGATCTTGAGAACCCCGCCCGGAGTATTGGCGCTACAGACATCGCCAACCTTGGCGCCAATTAACGCCGATCCTATGGGAGAGATATTGGATATCTTGCCCTCAAGAGGATTGGCTTCGTTTGAACTGACTATTTCATATGTCATTTTATCGCCATCCATATCCAGCAGAACAGTAGATCCTAGCGCTACTTCAGTTCCACCTTTTTCGTTTTCGAACACTTTGGCATATTTGAGCAAGTACTCAATTTCCTTTATTCTTCCTTCGATAAAAGACTGCTCATTTCTGGCATCTTCGTATTCGGCATTTTCACTCAAATCGCCGTATTCCTTGGCTCTTTTGATTCGATCAATCACATCAGGACGCTTGATTTCTTTCAGCGTCTTCAATTCGTTCTCTAGTTTTTGCGCACCGGAAGCGGTCAACTTCACAACTTTATTACTCATTTTCTGATACTTAGGTTGATATTGTTAATTTTATTTAAATTCCACGCTCGAAATTATAGCAAAAAATCACTTGCAAAATCAATAGTATTGTTAACCTCTGTGTTCACTCCACCATCTGATGATGTCGCTGGCAATCGGGGCAGACACCCTGCTCCCCTCTCCAGCCCCCTCAACAAGCACTGTAACAGCAATTTCCGGATTTTCATAAGGAGCATAGGAGATAAACCAAGCATGAGTTTTGTCTTCATTACCAAATTGAGCCGTACCGGTTTTGGCTGCCACAGATACCGGAAAGTTATTGGCAAATGGGGAACGAGCCGAACCGGAAGTGACCGTCTGTCTCATTCCCTCTTGAACTATTCTGATCGTGTCGCGAGGCATCACTTCCTTACTGATGACAAAATCGCTATCGCTAAAGGATGAAATCAATTCATCTTCTTTCTTTATTTCACTAATCAAATGAGGTCGATAAAGCGTTCCGCCATTTGCGATCGAAGCGGTAGCGGCAGTAATTTGCAAGGGCGTGACGTTGAGATCTCCTTGTCCGATCGAAAGATTGTATGTGTTACCTATGTACCATTCCTCTCCAGTCGCTTCCTTTTTCCACTCTTTTGTGGGCAAAAACCCCGATCTCTCGCCAATAAGATCAATTCCCAGTATTTTACCAAAGCCAAATTTCTCAAGCCCATTTTTAATTCTTTCAGGTCCAAGACCGTTTTTTATCGGCCCCCACCCTCCACCAAGGGCATAGAAAAAAATGTTGTTTGATTCAGCAATTGCCGTTCTAATATCGGTCATTCCATGATCCTTCCAGTCAGGAAAAGACCATTGTCCGAGCTCTATTTTTGCCGGAGTATCAAAAGCAATCTTGTCATCAACGACTTTTTCAAAAAGAGCAGTTGAGGCAATAAATGGCTTGATTGTTGAACCAGACGGATATTCGCCTGCAATAGCCCTGTTCAGAAGGGGGTTTGATTTATCGCTTAAAAGCTCTTGATATTCCTCGTTGCTGATGCCGCCAGACATTTTGCTATTGTCATAATCCGGAATACTGACCATCGCCTTGATGGCACCATTTCGCGTATCCATGACAACGGCAACCGCATTGGTCTTCATTTCGCTTGCCACTTGACTCAATTTTTCACTGACAAAGTTTTGCAAATCTAGATTAATGCTGGTCTTAACGGTCGCCCCAACCTTTGCGTCTTGTTCAGAAAGATATCTGATCAGTTTGCCGGATGCATCAACTTCCGATTTTTGCGATCCGGGCTCCCCCTGCAGATATTCATCGTAGGCCTCTTCAATCCCCGACTTACCGGTCATTTTGTTTACTATTAACGACGGCCTGTCTTCCACTTCTTTGGGAGAAATTTTTCCAATATAACCAAGCAGATGAGACAAGTTTCTGTATGGATAGGTTCTAATAAACATAGGGGTTATCTCAAAGTCTTGAAACAAAATGAGTGATTTTTTCAATATCAGCGCCTCATCCTTTTCTATCTTTTCTTTCAACACTACATTTCCAGTGTAATCAGAGTTTGAAATTTGCTTCCAAACTTCTTCTCTTGGAATATCGATCAGTGCAAAAAGACTGTCATCGACTTTGTCCAGATCTCTTTTTTTATTGATGTGACAAACTAACTGATAAGAATAATCGTTTTTGACCAGTGCTCTGTCTTTTTCATCAACAATCATTCCTCTGGGCGCTGGTGTCAAAATGTTCCTAGTTCTATTCCCCTCCGCTATTCTGTTGTTTTCAATTCCTTCTTCTACTTGCAAAAAAAACAATCTAGAAAGCAAAACTACAAAAAATAAAATAGCAAGAACCACTCCCAAATTGACAATCGGCGACTTATGAGTGATGACGTCAAAATCTCTATCATCTTTGTCAAAGTATTCGCGATCATTAATTTTCTGCCGAAAATCACCAATCGGTCTATTTCTTGAAAAAATATTATTGAGTGCTTTTTTCATTTATAAAAAAATTATCAAGTCTATTTACAGCAAAACTCCAAAGAGGGAAAAAAGCGGCATGAATTAAAAGCGTAACGATCGTAAATTTTGTAAATGAATAGAAGCTTACAAAATCCGACGACAAAACAATAGATGCAGCGCAAATCAAAAAGTTGACCGTCACGTAAACGAAAAAAACTACCGCCTGATTTTTTAAGTCAACAAACTTTCCTCTTATCAAATAAGAGACGCAAATTACAAAAAGGACAAAAAAACTTACATAGGGAATTTGCGAGCTCGAAGAAATGTCATACAAAAAAGAATAGATAAGTCCCGACAGAACTGCAATTTCGATTTTATAGCGCGTTGAAATAATAAACAAAAATGCTGGAAAAAGAAAAACGAAGCGCATTAACTCAAATTTTCCCGATAAAGCCAGATCAATTACTGCAAAAAATACTGACAATATTATAAAAAAAATTTTACTGTTCATTGGCCAAAATTGTAATTACTTCAACACCCGACAAGGCAAAGGGTGATTTTATTTTTATATCCTGAAATAGACCCGTTCCCTTTTTACTCTCCGCAACTTCTCCGATCAAAAGCCCTTTTGGCAGGTCCCCGCCCAGACCACTGGTTAGGACCTTCTCGCCCAAAGAAACCTCGACCCAAGCTGGAACATCCGTCATCACAAGGCCTTCTAGACTGCCTTGAATCATGCCTGTTTCTCGACTCGTATCAAGAATAGAGGGTGTCAAATAGTTGTGATTAGTTATCAGAACAACTTCGCTTGTTTTCTCTTCTACTTTTTTCACTTGACCAATCAAGAAGCCGTTGGACAAAACTGCGTCAGAAACCTTCACCCCGTCACTTGAACCCTTGTCAACAATGATGGAGCGATTAAAATTTTGCGGGGTTCTGGATATAATGCGCGCAAATAATTTCTCATAATTTAAATCGAGATTCTGCTCCGATAAAACCTGCTGATTCAACACGTCTCGCTCCTGCATTGCGACAATTTGCGATTTGAGCTGGGCATTTTGCGCCTCAAGCTCCTTATTTTTTTTGTATAACAAGTTAAGCTCGCCAATAAATCTAATTGGATAAAGCGCCCTGTCTACAGTGTCAGCAACCACTCGCGACGAGGGCAAGATTACTTTGCTGGTAAAAATTTCAAAGGGCAAACTCCATATACGATAAAGAATAAACAGCATCAAAAAAGAGCAAAAAACTAAAATCAAAAAGTATGTCCTTTTCATTTTTTAACCTTTCAGCGCGCTCGAGAGCAAAACTTCACGAAGCTTATCGAGATCCTCGATGACAACTCCCGTACCGCGCACAACACATGTTAAAGGATCGTCAGCAATGATGGTTTTGGTTTGGGTTTCGTGCATCAGTAATTTATCAAGACCTTTCAAAAGAGCTCCACCGCCCGAAAGAACGATGCCCTGAGTATAGATATCTGCAACCAGCTCTGCGGGAGACTCCTCGATAGTATTTTTGACCGCCTTAACTATGGCCTTGATTGATTTACCAATCGCTTTTCTAATAGCTTCATCATCCACTACTATTTCCTTCGGTAAACCGGAGACAAGATCCTTGCCTCTCATTCGGCAAGTCGCTCCTTCGCCAAACTCAATCGCGCTACCGATCGCAATCTTTATTTCTTCAGCTGTTTTAAGCCCCAAGTCTAAATTAAATTGATCGCGAGCGAAATCTACAATGTCCTCGTTCATTTCATCGCCGGCAATTCTCAGGGATTTACTGCTAACAACTCCCCCCAGTGCCATCACCGCCACTTCAGTCGTTCCACCACCAATATCGACAATCATCGAACCGCTTGATTCCTGAACTGGAAGGCGCGCACCAATAGCCGCCGCAAGGGGCTCTTCTATCAGATAAACTTCTCTGGCACCGGCATTTAAAGCGGCCTCTTCAACCGCCCTTCTTTCGACTTCGGTCACACCGTAGGGAACCCCAACAACCACTCTGGGTCTTGGCGAAATACTAAAACGATTCGTTTGTGTTTTGGAAATATAATACTTGAGCATCTGTTCCGTTATTTCAAAATCGGAAATTACGCCATCACATAGCGGCCTAACAGCAATAATGTGCGAGGGGGTTCGCCCGACCATCTCCCTTGCTTCACTTCCAATTGCTAATACTTGTTTGGTTTTTTGATTTATCGCCACCACAGAAGGTTCGTTGAGGACAATGCCTCTGGATCTGACATAAACCAGAGTATTGGCTGTGCCTAAATCTATGCCAATGTCTTGCGAGAATGAACCAAAAAATCCTTTGAACATATTAAATTTAAATTAAAAAAGCTACAGAGCTGATTTTATCAGTCCGCTTCGTTTAGTCAAACGTCGCAACAACTATTTAAAAAAATCTATATTATTCTAAATTGCAAAAAAATTGATGTTGACGGCTAAGTCGAAACACCAAATTGAGAAATTGCCTTTAGATGTTCGCTGTAAGTTTTGGAGAAATGAATTTGACCGTTTTCATCGTGGAAGAAATAATAATAATCAAAATTTTCTTCCGGCTTAACCGTCGCCTCTATACTTTTTAATCCCGGATTACAAATTGGAGCCGGAGGTAAACCCTTTTGTTTATATGTGTTGAACTCACTATTAAGAGAGTTTATGTCATTTCTGGTAATTGGTGTCCAAAAATCAAAATCTACGTTTTTTTTCTCCAAAAATTTTTTCGAGTCGAGAGCATATCTGATTGTCGGATCTGCCTGCATCAGCATATTTTCTCTGATTCTATTTTTGTAAACAGCGGATATTTTGCGCCTTTCGTCGTCGTTTTTCGCCTCCCTCTCTACGATCGAAGCGACGATCAAATCATCATCGCTCACCGTCAAGCCACTGATCCTTTTTTCAAAATTTTCCTGCATCTCGCGAACAATTTTTGAAGGTTCGTATCCCCTTGGAAATAAATAGGTGTCGGGAAAAAGAGTTCCCTCTTTTCCGGTAGCCGACTCAACAAAGTCCATTACATCAAGACCCTGTAATCGATTTAAGACCTTGGCAATCTGCAACGACCTAAAGCCCTCGGGAATAGTGACCGAATAAGCATCTGTGTTGGCGTTTTTTATCTTTTCCAATATCTCATCGAGCGTCATCGCTCTTGAAAGTTTGTAATGACCGGCCTTTATCGACCTAGAGTCGGACCGGCTCAAAAAATAAAAGGCCCATTTTGACCTTATCAAGCCCTCCTGCTCTAATTCATCACCAACTTTCAACGCACCATAGCCCTCTTCAACTTCGAAATAGGCAAACTCCGAAGCATTTTCTTCGATTGGACGTTTGGCGAAATTTACCCAAGCAAAAACTATCAGTACAAGCAGTACCAGAAGAAGCAAAAAACTCAAAAGAATTTTGTAAACTCCGCCTTTCTGAACGGGGCGAAGACTTGGCAAGCGGATTTGTAAATTTCTTGCCGGTCTTTTTTCCTTCTTATAATCATTGACTTGCAGATTCTTCATCAATGTACCTCTGGAGAATCAAAGATGCACTACGGGCATCAATCTCTCCCTTTTTCTTTATTTTTCCAAGCTCCTCTAAAGCTTGAGTGGATGTAAAAGATTCTTCTTGAAATACGATTGGAATTTGCGCTCGGTCAGCTATCTCCTTTGCCGCCTCCCTGGTCCATCTGCTCTGCATCGTTTCTTCGCCGTTTTTTGCAAGAGGAAGCCCAACGACACATAGCTGGACCTTCTGCTCATCAACAATCTCCTTTAGCTTCTTAAAAAACTCATCTTTCCTTGAAAAATCTAAATAGCCCAAGGATTCGGTCGCAAAACCATGACTAATAGCCAATCCTGTTCTTTTTTCCCCCAGATCAATTCCCAGAAGCGTTTTTTGAAGAATATTCGACATTTATTTTTATATTAGATTTTAGAATTGGTGAAATTGGCAAAACCCACGAAGGACTTAGATTGACTTGGCCAATCTCGACACCCTCTAGTTCGCCAAGCTTTTGCTTGACGGTTTTTAAAGGTTTGGCGCGCAATGCCAAGGACTGACGTGCGATGTCTATCTTTGGACCAACATGGCTTTTTACATCAACAGAAAGCTTCATCTTTCCAACATTTATTTGATTTTCGGTAATGCTTGGATTTACTTCATCACTTTCGGTTTTCACCAAACCTTTTTCACCCTCGAGATCGCTTTCGACTTTGGCGAAAGCCGCCTCCCTTAGGTCGTTGACATCAAAGACAAGCACACTATATCTCAATTTTCCTTTGGCGACAAAATTGTCGGCTTCATCGTCAACGCTTTTGCTGACAGAGTATTCAGTAAGCTCGACAGTGCCCGCCTCGTCAAGAAAGGTTTTGCCCTGATTTTCACTTTTTGCGTCGTTTATCAATTTGTCTTTGTTGGCGTCTTGAAGCTCGCTCTTGCCCCTTTCGATATCCGACTTTGTCACAATCTTAACTTTTTTTGTGACACCACCGCTGGTAGAACCGCTGACGGTTATTTTTGATTTACCAACTATTGCATATGTAGTCGAAGAACTCATATTTGCCTGCGCGCCAGCTTCTTTAGCAGTAATGGCACCACTGGCTTGACCTAGCACTTTGTCTCCGGCACTGTTTAGCGTAGCTTTTGGCACTGTAATACTCGAATCCAAAGTGAACTCAACCGAATTGGAGCTTTTTAGCGAGGTTCCGCCGGCAATCTCTTCATCAACTCCCGACTCGTTTTTGAATACCACGATTCCCTTGGCTTTTTCGCCAACGTTTTTTTCTCCGGAAGATGAAATGGTCTTTTCAAATTCCGACTCTTTTGAAACAAGCGTGCCCGGGATGATTCCTTCTGAAGCAGAGATCTCTTTCCTGTCTTTTTCAACGACCAGCTCGACGTTCTTATTTATCTCATCTGCATCAACTTTGATCGTCACGACCAATCTCGCTATGAGTAAATCAGTCAAAAGCAAAAGTGCCAAAAAAGCGATTGAGGCGACAGCAATGTAAATTACTCTTCTGCGATCAACTCTATTTCGTTTTGTGCGAGAATTTTTGATGTCTTCATAACGAATTGGTCTTGCACTCTCTTGCTCGTGCCTGTCCGCCTCTTGTTTGAGATCGCCAACCGGCCTTTTTACAAACTCTTCTTCAGACGGTTGGGGCGATGCATCAGATGGGGTCTCAACTGAGCTAGCAGGTAAGCTGTCGCTTGGGGGTTCCTCTTCTTTTTCCGGAGGACTGTCGTCTTCGTCATATCTGTGAATAGTAAATTCTTTGGGCAAACTTTCCCTATCAAACTCCTCCGCCTCATCTTTTTGCGCTAATTCTTCCTTGCTTGTTTTTTCCTCTGATGCAACCTCATTTTTTGAGTCTATTTCGATCGGTTCTTTGCTTTGGTCTTCGTCAAAGTCCTGCTTTATAACAAGAGGTGTTCGGCTTTTGACATCTGAATAAACATCGAGACCGACCTGCGCCGCCAAATTTCTGCCTACCTCATCAGATGTCACGATAGCGATTTTTTTGCTCAATTTTTTGGCTTCTTTTTGTAATAGTTTCAAGCTAACCAATGACTGGGCAATCATAGAACCCTTGGGAATAACAAGACCAACCGAAGCCGTCTCCAGGCCTTTGAGTTTGTCGATAACGGATGTTATCTCTTCGTCTGCCTCTAAATATAAAAATTCATCCATTTAACTCCTTAGGGTTTTTACTACTTTGGACAATATCCCTTCGACGACCTTTTCCTTGCCGGAAACATCTATCGCTAAATTAGCAAGGGCCATGGGAGTGACGTCTTCAATATTTTTCAACTCACCGGTGTCGTCAATAATCGACGAAACATTGTTTGGTTTCAAAAAAGAAACGGTCGGTTTTTTGGAAAAAGGCAAACCCTTATACCATTTGTCGTCACTTAAAACTCTCTTGATATCGGGAAGATTCGAACCGCCTCCACAAAGTAAAATTCTCGATGGGAGAAGATCAAGTTCGGTAAATTCCTCAAGCGTCAGCTGAACGCCTGAAAGCCAAACCTCACTGTCAGTTTTTATGGCTTTCTCGACTTTTTCTTTTTTCTCGGTGGAAATTTCGTTTGATGAATAGTCTAGTTTATCGCGCTCGGCTTCTAGAAATGATTCTCCCAAAACGCTGGCGATCCTCTTGGTAAATGCCCTGCCCCCGAGAGCAAACATCTTTGTTCCGACCAACCCTCCCTGACTGACGACTGCAATATCGGTCGTCCCGCCTCCAATATCCACAAAAATAGCAGAAAAATCATTGCCTTGATCAGACCCCATACACCTTGCCACCGCAAACGGCTCGGCAACGATTGAGAGTAGGTCGAGGTCTAAGCTCTCGGCGATTGTTTGAAGCGCGCCAAGATGAACATTCGGAGCAAAGCAATTGAAAACGCTCACTTCAACTTCCTTGCCCTGAAAACCAAGTGGGTTGGTAATGTGATATCCGTCAATTTTGACATCGACAATGGCCGCATTGACAAGCTTGACGTTGACTTCCTTGTGGCCGGTTTCAAACGCCAAGATTTTTCTGGCCCGCTCGAAAGTTTGCTTTTGAACCTTGTGAACGATCTCTTCGAGCTCGTTCATGGAAATCTTCGCCTCCTGATCCGGCCTGATGTATTTGACATCGCTTGTGATACCTTTGACCAACTCACCGGCAATACCGATGATCACCTGTTCGGGCAGAATTTTGGCTTGAGTGGCCGCCTGATCAAGAGCCGCTTCGCAATTTTTTATAACACCATAAATATCGGTGACGACGCCCCCCTGAATGTCGGCCAATCTCTGGCGCTGCTTACCGACACCCAAAATCCTTGCCTTGTCACCTTCGATTTTGAAAATTAGTGTTTTGACAAATTCCGTACCAATATCAAGAGATATGGCATAATCATCAAAACTTATCTTACTCTTAAAAGAAGAAAAAATTCCCATTTAGTTTATTTTAGCACTTTTGAAACAATCAAACCACGTTTCACGCAAAATCATCATCTTTGCATATTTATTATTGGCAGAGCGTCTCTAGAGAAGGACTATTGCCCCACCACCGCCGTCATCGCCGTCGGGGTCGAGGGAGCAACATTGGTGTGGTAGCCGACGGTGTATTCGGAGAGGGTTGGGGTGGAAACGCCGTCAGATGAAGTGAATTTGGATTCTACTTGCAAGTATCGGTATTTATCCTCTCCGCTAACTGATGTGACGAGCTCTGAAATATCAATAGCTGATCCGGAATATGTTTGATATTCGCTCCAGCTGTCCCAAGCAGCTCCATCGGTAGATGATCTGAATCTGTAAGTGAGCGTTGTGTTTTCCGGAACGCTTTGACTTGGAGTAAACGTTTCCCACTCAATGAAGTTATCCCCTCCATCTATTTGCGTGGCAGCACTGGTGTGGGTGGCGGAGGTCGAACCTCCGTAAACTTCGAATTCATGAACTTTAGTTACCCAGGTTAGTCCTTCTCCTGCACCGGCCGCTCCTACTGACCTTAATCTAATGAAGGTTGCTGTAACGTCACTTAGTGTAAATTCCTGCCACCCCTCTTCGTGCATTCCGGAAGTAGTCCCCCTGGATGTGAAATTTATTCCATCAGATGATGTCTCCAAGTACAGAGCGCCTAGCATAACCGTCCTTATTACTCTTAATTTTGATATTGAATATGCGCTATCTAGATGAATGGTCCAAGTAATTGTTACAAAATCTGGTTCTTGATTACTTAAATCGGATCCCCAATAATTATCTATTGACGTATTTCCATCAAAAACATTTAATTTATCAATATCGAAGTCGCTAACAGTCAGTCTAGAGTTGTCAGCATTGTAAATTCCTTGTATATCAATTTCTAAATCTTCTGATAGGTTTATCTTCGCCTCCCCTGGCGATGAAGCAAGGTCGGTATTGACATTCGTTCCTATGTTAAAATCTTCAAAAGAAGATATTTGAGTTATCGCAGAAGCACCATTTACCGGATTTGAAATTTTAGAAAAAATATTACTTTTATTAAAATAGAAAATAACGTAAAAAGATGTTCCTACTAAAAGAAAAAGGCTTAAAAATATTATACTAAAAGCTTTAAGATCATTTTTCATCTTTTTAATTTTACAAACAGAACGCCCCTGACACAAGTTTTTGCGCAGGGGCGTTTGGTGGAAAAGGTCAGTTAGCGATCTCTACAGAATCGCCGTAGATCATTCCCATGGGTGGGGCAGGGGTGGTCCAGACCGCGATTGTCCCGAAGGATGTATCGCGGACTGCCCTCACGATAGCGAGGGTTTTTCCCCTAACCCTGATGACGTCGCCCGACTTAACGTCCAACCCGGCGACACCGAAGTGGTCTTCGGCCATCGGGGAGGCCACTGATGGTGGAGCCTGTGAACCGATCTTGGGTAGCATGCTTTGCTCCCTTTCGATCCGAGACTTCTCATCCGCCGACAGTTGTGCCCACTTCGGCAGTGTATAGTCGGCGCCGTTGTCAGCGCGGGCCATCATTGCCGACTCTCTGGCGCTGGCGATGATCGCCTGCCCGAAGATGGTCAGTACCACCAGCCCAAGCAGGACCAACAGCATCACTCCAATGGGGCGGTTGGATCTTGGCTTGGATACGACTGTGGGGGTGTGGCCCCCAGCGGTAGCTACTCTCGGAGCCATGATAGCCCTCCTCGACCCGCGGGCTACGCGGATCTGATGTCAATGATCGCGTGCGGAGGTCAAGGTCTTGCGCAAGCAAGTCTCCTTGTCTCGTCCGCATACTGATCCGGTGACTATAGCACATCTGAAGGTGAAAGTCAAGATCATAGGACACACTAGATCCACACAGCAGACAGCAGATCTGCGTACCAGATACACGTAGGTCTCAAGCAGAGTGCTCAACCATTTACACCTCGTAGGTGTAAATGGTGGTTGTGGGTAGTTGAGAGTGGTTGAGAGTGTGGCTTCGTTCTTTCACCCGAAGCGATGTCAAAGAACTTGTATTCAGCTTGTCACTGCCGGCGCAATAGAGCTACCAACGCCCGCAGACTTACAGCTTTTCTGTTGGCACGATTATAACATACAGAAATTGCTTTTTAAAACTGCCGGATTGACAAATGAAGTAAAACTGTTCTATTATTAATATTCAGCCCGATAGGGCTGGAATGTTGCAAATTGACACGAGAGGAGAGAACCACGCCATGAGGTCAGCTGCGAAGATCAAGGCACGGTGCTCGCTGATTGTCGGAAATGATGAGATCGTGAGAATCGTTGCCGAGAGCTCGAGCCCTACAGCTGCGCACGAAATGGTAAGCAAGAGGTTTGTCGACGACGAGACACGCAAGGCAGCAAGGTGGCTCGCGGTCTTGCGTCGCGATTACCCCAGCGATTACGACGAACTCATGAAGTCGCGTGAGTGCCGATAGATGAGAGCATCTACCCCTAAGCCAAACCACTACGGTAAGGCAAAGAGAGGAACGGAAAATGAAGCGGAGAACTCTAGCCATTGATG
>MWBO01000029.1 GCA_002071685.1 candidate division WS2 bacterium ADurb.Bin280
TCTGGGAATAATCGCGTATGGCTCTTTCAAATCGAAAAGGGCTTTTTTGTTTTGTAACTGATGGTTCGTTCCGATTTTTTGCACGAAGTACTTGATTTGCAAAAAATCGGTTGTGTTTTGTAATTTCTCAGGTTCGCGAAGTGATTCGATCCAATCTCGCAATGGTTCGATCCAGCCAAAGGATGCATTTTTATTCGCCCATAAATCTTTGAGTTGCTGCTCTAGATTTTTCTTTTTTTGCGTCAGCTCGTTCTTTAGTTTGAGATAGATTTCTTTCTCAATATTGCCTTCCAGGAATTCATTAACTAACCTTTCTATCTTCTGATCTACTTCTTTGATTTTTCGCTCAAGGTTTTGGGCGAAATCCTTTTGCGATCCTTTGGCGGATTTTTCCCATTCTTCGACTTTCTCGAGCATTTTATTGATCCAGCCTTCGCTGATACTAACGCTCATGATTTTGGTTTTCAGTTGTTCGACAAGTTCTTTTTCTTGGATGTATTTTTGCGAGCAGGGACCGAGTCGCTTGGTGCAGCGATAATACCTGTATGTTCCGCCGTTACCTTTGGCATATTGTGCAGTGATCATGGCCTTACATTCAGCGCAATGTAATAATCCGGTAAAAGGAAAGTTGTGTTGAGCTTTTGATTTTCTCGGCCTTGCTCGCAATTTCAGAATCTCTTGGACTTTATCGAAAGTTTTCTTGTCGATAATGGCGGGAAAACTGCCGGAGAAGATTTCGCCGTTGTAGTTGATTAGTCCAATATATACTTTATTAGTCAATAACTTTTGTATCATCGATTTGCAATGCAGTTTTCCGCCTTTGGCCGTTTCGCCAAGAAAACTAAGTTTTTCGGAAATCCCGAGGAGCGTATATTTTCCAGTCGAGAACTCTGAAAATATCTTTTTGATGATTTTGTGTTTTATCGGATCAAGCTCAATGTTTCTGGTTTTGAGATTGTTGACATAGCCAAGAGGGGCTTTGCTGAGCCACTCGCCTCTACGAAGTTTATTGCGTATCCCTCGCTTCACATTTTCGCTTAGGTTGTCGGAATAGTATTTACTTTGGCCAAAGGCGACTTGGAGCATAAATAATCCTTGAGGCGTCGGCTCAAACCAGAAACATGGAAAGCGCAAAGAAGTAATCTTTTTGGTATCTATGCAATAAATAATTTGTCCGCCATCGACAGAGTTTCTCGCAAGACGATCCGGATGCCAACTGAGGATACCAACAGGTTCAGAACTTTCATAGACTTTGCTCATCATCTTGTTGAAAACTTCTCGTCCAGGCTTCTTTGCGCTTTTGGATTCGATGAAGCGTTCAGAGATTGAAATATTTTCTCTTTGAGCATATTGCTCAAGCTCGAAAATCTGAGCTTCTATACTCATAACTTGACGCTCCTCATCTTCCGTAGATTTTCGAGCATAGAGAAAATATTTCACATTCCTCCTTTATCTTTTTGTTGTATTTCGATTATAGACCGAACAAAATAAGAACACAACAAAAAGATACATCCAGCCCTCTATGCTTTATAATTGAAGTATGTTTTATGTTTACGTTATTCGACGAACCGCCAAGCGTGTTTTATACATCGGTTTTACAACCGATTTGCGAAAAAGAATTGAGCAGCATAGCGAAAAGTATCTAACCGAATTGATCTATTACGAAGCATATGTAGATGAAAGGCTTGCCAGAAATAGAGAGCTCAAGCTGAAATTCTACGGAAGCGCTTGGCGGGGACTGAAAAAACGAATCAATCTAGCTTAGAGGGCTGGGTCGATTTGAAAGAGCCATACGCGATTATTCCCAGATACAAGATACAAACTTGCGAGCCGAGCCGACCGCCCACCGGCTCGGCGTGCAGATCAAATTCAAAAAACTCAATTCATTTTTCCGAAAGTAGTAAATGGTGGGCGGGAGAGGACTCGAACCTCCAAGCTTTGTGGGCACTAGCTCCTAAGGCTAGCGTGTCTACCAATTTCACCACCCGCCCAATCGATAGAATTATACTTCAAACCAGATCAATTGTCCACTTCGCGAGCCCAAGCGGATAATTGAAATGTGCAACTTAGGCAAATATTTTCAAATCAATCCAAGCTATTTAAAAATTCAGACAGCTTGTCGGCGGCGATCTTTCTGGGAGAGAATCGATCTTTTTCTCTGGCTGTCATTTGGGCAAATGTAAGCTTTGAGCCATCCGGAATGAAAATCGTATCCCAGCTGAAACCTCTCTCCCCTTTGGGATGGGCGGAAATTCTTCCACGCGTTATTGCAGAAAAAGTCTTGAGATTTTTGCCATCAAAATACCCATACATTACTTCAACCGAGGCCGTTCTATCCTTTTTATAGTGGTTTAAAATTCGACACATTCCGCTGTGGCCAAGCTCACTTTCAAAATATTTCACAAACGGCCCCGGCAAACGCCCGAAAGCATTATAAACGAGCGAGGTATCTTCGACTATGACGGGATTTTTCAGCTCTTGGTAGGCGTCGCGCGCTTTTTTGGCAACTATTTCAACAAGGTCAAGAGATTGAATTTCCGCAATGTCGGCCTTTTGGCGGCTGACCCCTTCAAATTTAACTAAACGCTTGAATTCTTTAAACTTTCCCTCGTTGCCTGTGACGTAATAAATTTTTTTCATTTTTGATAATAATTATTGATTATGAAAGCAAGTTCATTGTGAACTTTTTCTTTTTTGCCAACCATTTTCCTCACCTCTTCAAGGGAGAAAAAAGCGACCTCCTCTACCTCGTCCGGATTCACCTCAAAAGGTCCTTCGCATCGCCCTTTGTAAAGATAGATGTTTTTTCTAAAACCTGCAAATGGTTCATACCAAAAATTTCTAACAAACTCCACCCTCAACCTTACCCCGATTTCCTCGTTTATTTCTCTAGCGATAGCATCTTCGGGACTTTCACCGCTTGCCACATGCCCTCCGGCCGAGGTGACAAAAAAACCAGGAAGATAATTTTTATTCTTCGATCTTTTCTGCAACAGCAATTGACCCGCTTGATTAAAAATCATCGCGTGCACTATGCGGTGGGATTTTTTCTGTCGGTATATCTGTTCTTGGGAGCAATTACCAACTACTTCGCCTTCGTCGTTGATAACATCTATCAATTCATCTTTAAATCTATTTTTTTCATTAACAGCCATTAAATAGTGATCCGATTTTTTATCTTTTCGAAGGTTTTCTCTCCGATTCCTTTGACATTCATTATTTCTTCGATCGATTTGAAGCCACCGCTTGCTTCGCGATACTCAATTATCCTTTGCGCATAAGCACTGCCGATCCCCTCAAGCGTATCAAGCTGATCGGCACTAGCCGAATTTATATTCACCATCGCTCCCACGTTTGAGAGTGAATTTCCGTCGGTACTTGCTCCTGCAACTTTTTGTGTTTTTGTCGAAACGACCACCGAGCTTTCAACCTCGACTTGTTCTTTGGCATCATTTATCGCCCGACTGAGCTCATCCATTTTACGATTCAATTCGCTTATTTTCCCCTCGAGATTTTGTGCTTCTTGTGATTTTTCAGCCGGAGAATTCTTTTGCTGTATTTGCCAGACAGCAAAAGCGCTTCCGGCACACATCAAAAAAATAATGCAAACAGCCAAGATTATTTTAATCTTCTCGGTTTTTGATTTATCAAGTTCTTTTTGCATTATCTAAAAGATAGCAATTATTTTAAGAGACAACAATTATTCCAGATGTGTTGTGAGGATTTGCTGTTTCAGTTTTTTATCAAGCAAGGGATATTTATCGATTTTCTCAACTGATTTTTGCGCCAAAGTCGCAACTTTTTCAAGCCATTTTTGATCATCGAGCCAGCGCGGATCAACTCCGCCAAAACCCGACTGCTCCATGCCAAATAAATTTCCAGCTCCGCGAAATTTAAGATCGGCCATTGCCAGCTTGAATCCGTCGTCGGTTGAAACAAATGCTTTCAATCTATTGAGCGTATTTTCATTGCTTAAGTTCTGGGCGAAAAGAAAGCAGTACGATTGTAGATTATTTCTTCCCACCCTGCCCCTGAACTGATGAAGTTGCGACAAGCCAAACCTGTCAGCGCCCTCAACGATCAAAACGGTTGCCCCGGGAACATCTATGCCGACCTCAACGACCGAAGTAGAGACCAAAACATCAATCTCTCCAGCCGTGAATTTTTTCATTATCTCTTCTTTGTCTTTTTGTTTCATTTTGCCATTTAAGGAAGCGATCGAACGAAGACCAAGACAGGAACGCTCCAAATCGCTCATCACTCTCTCGATACTTTTTATTTCATCAAAATCAAACAAATTGTCACTGTCATACTGAGACTCAATCAACGGACAGATGACAAAAACTTGTTGACCTTGAGCGATCAGCTTATCAACAAAAAGATAGGTGTCGTTCTTTTTCGACTCCGGAACGACATATGTCTTGATTTTTTTACGTCCAACCGGCTTAGTTAAAATTTTTGAAATACTCAAATTGCCAAAAAGACTGTGAGCTATGGTTCGAGGAATCGGAGTGGCTGACAAAGAAAGCAAGTGAGCGTCACTTCTTTCAATCAATGCAGCGCGCTGATTGACCCCGAAACGGTGCTGTTCGTCAATGACTACAAGTCCAATTTTCTTAAAATTTAAACTTCTGTTTAGAAGGGCGTGGGTTCCGACAATGAAGTCAGAGTGCAAATTTTCTTGGCTGGTACTTTTTGTGACAAGCTCGACAGAAAATCCATAGTCTTGGAAAAAATTTTTTGCCGTTTTGAAATGTTGATCGCTAAGAATTTCCGTCGGAGCGAGATAAACCACTTGATAGCCATTTTTAATGGCAAAAAGAGACGCTATCAAGGCAACAATTGTTTTTCCCGAACCGACATCGCCTTGCAAGATTCTATTCATCGGCGATTCGAGTGACATGTCTTTCAAAATTTCCTCGATCGCCTTGTTTTGATCATCGGTCAACTGAAATTTTATTTTGCCGACCACTTCCTTTAATTCGTCTTGCCTAAATGAAATATTTTTTGCCCTTCTTTTTTTCTCTTTTTGATTTGAAATAATATTTTGGCAGATGAATTCAAAGAGTGATTCAAATTCAAATCTGTAAATAGCATCATTGAAATCATGATCGCTATTAGGAAAGTGCATTTTTTTTGCCGCTTCATCTGATTCAAGAAGGTTTAAACCTTGCAAAACAAATTCAGGAATGTGCTCCTCGAGACGATAGCCCAATTGCATAGCGGTTTTTACAGAAGAGGAAATCTGCCTGCTACTTAACCCTGAAGTTTGCGGGTAAATAATATACAAGTCTTTTTGAGGCAGAATTTTCGGGGTTGAAAGAATTTTTTTTCTGCTTGAAAAATCAAAGGCGACTTGTCCATAAAAAAGATATTCTTGGCCGATTTTCAAAAAAGATTTGAGATAGCGCTGATTGAACCAAATCGCGTTTATTTGAGAGCTTTCATCTTCAAGGAGAGCATGCACGACAAATATTCCCTTGTTTTTCGTCCGTGAAACGGAAGTTTTCAAAACTTTTGCCCAAATCGCTACCTTTTCCCCTTTCGGCTTGCCCAAAGCTTCCCCTATCTTTTCACAATTTCTCAAGTCAAGATATGTTCGGGGTCTAAACTTAAGCAAATCCTCAACAGTGAAGATGTTGAGTTTGTTGTATTTCTGACTTCTTCCTTGGCCGATAGAGGGGAGTTTGGAGACGGGATCCTTGATATACATTATTTTTTCGACAATAGCTTAAGAGCAAATTTTATTTTTTGATTAATTTCAGTCATTTCGGGCGGTATCTCTCCTATGCAAGACATAATTTCCTGTTTTTTATAGCCCAAAGCTAATAGAGCATCGACAGTCTCGTCTTCTTGAGGCATCAATACTTCGTTGCCGATTCTGGACTTAAGCTCGATAACTATTTTTGCAGCTAATTTTCCTCCGACACCACTGACTGATTTGAAAATTGCCGGATTGTTTTGACTGATGGCACCAGTGATTTTCTCTCTTCCAAGGGAGGAGACGATATTCATTGCGACCTTTGGACCTACGCCACCAACTTGCATTAATCTTTCGAAAATATCCAAATCCCCCTCGCAAACAAAACCGAAAAGGTCATTTGTCTCTTCCCTGATGTGCTGAAAACAAAAAAACTCGCTCTCCCGGCCAACAGCGCAGGCATCGAGAGCGCTCTTTGATACGAATACCTTGTATCCCAATCCCGATACGTCAATCACAACCGCATCGCTTCTCTTTAATATAATCTTGCCTCTGATGTAATTTATCATTTTATTTCCCTATTTTCTCAATGCCATTGTAAGCGGTAATGGCCGCACCAAGAGCGGCTCCGTCACGTCCCAATTCAGACGGAAACACTTCAACTCCGAGATCATAAAAGGCCCCTTTAAATAAATTAAAATTTTCCAAAATGTCACCGGTTATTATAAAAATCTCCGGATCCAACATAAGTTTGATATTTAGCAAGCCGGTCAGAAGACTGTCTTTCAAATCTCTGATAATTTGCTTGCTGACCAGATCGGATTTGGGATTTTCTTTTAATATTTGGTAAACCGATTTGCCCGTAAGGGCGGAAATCCCCTCCCCGGAAACTAGCGATCCAAAACTCCCGACTGACGATCTTTTTTCCCTAGTGATATCAACAATCGTCGAAGAAATTTGTCCCGAGGAGCCCGTCGCCCCGCGAAAAATCTTTCCGTTTATCTCAAAGGCGCAATCGATGTCCTTGCCAATTTCTACAACTACGGCATTTTTTCGCCCCTTGGCCTGACCGAAGGCCTGTTCGGCCAACATCAAACAAAAGCTCCGTCTGGTTATAAAAAGAGGCAAATCAATCTTTTTTGATAAAAGCTGGTAGAGATTGGCTCCCAGTAACTCATCTATCGACGAACTTTTGATCAATTTGTTAGTTTGATCGAAAATTGCCGGAGCGGCTACGGCCACGGCGGCCGCTTTGTGGAAACTGGGCAGGGAGGTAATTGTTTTTTCAATTTTCGTTGCTATCGATTCCTTGCCCATTTTCGGTGCAAATGGCCTAGACTCTCTCTCCAGAATATTAAAATCTCCATCGCATAAAATCGCGTTTACCTGACCGACACCCAAAGAAACACCGACTAAAAAATCGCTCTTCATAGCCCTTACTATAGGCACAAATTAAACTCACTTCAAGAGGACATGAGTATTGACTTTTTGACAATTTTGTGCTATTGTTCTCGGTTACGATTTTGGTGGCGATTTCGCCCCAAATCGAGCATGTTGGGCAATAAGGGAGGGAGTACGTTGAAAAAGAACATTCTGGCGGCCCTCGTGGCCGTCGTCGTAGTCGTCGTAGTCGGCATCGTCCTGATGGACAACGCCAATGTCCGGCCGACCGATCCGGCCAAGTTGGCGCAGGCGCGACAGCGGATGCTCGATCGCTACGGCAAGAGCGCCGAGGCGCTCCACGCCGAGGCGATCGAGGGCTCAGACAGAGCCTGGCACGACCAGGGCAATTATCCTCTAGCCGTCTCTTGGCTAGAGGTCGCGGTGGCGGTCAAGCCGGAGGACCTCGAGTCGGCCTCGGTCATCGGCTGGCTGGAGTGGTCGATGAGCGAGGATCCCGATCGCTCGACCATCGACCACTTCCGGCACGCTCGC
>MWBO01000030.1 GCA_002071685.1 candidate division WS2 bacterium ADurb.Bin280
TCTTGGTCACCATCAGGCGAATTCCTTTTCCAGCCATCGTTTTTCTAAGAGATGTCATCTCGTTGGCCTTGAGCGAAGAGTAGTCCGAGGCCACAGCAGCGCTTGAACTTTGAAACAAACCCTTAAGCTCTTCAAGGAGCAAATTTTTCTTTTCTTTTGTTAACAACATATTTTCCTCGCTTATTTAAGCAAAAAAGCGTCTGATGACGCCTCAACACCAAACCCATATCAGGTTTTGAAAGCGTCTCGGCAGGTTTGCCCCAAAGCTAAGCTTTTATGCAAATTATTTCTCTTTTGAGAAACCGGCTGTCATCGACAAATATAATAATACTACAGAATCCCCTCCTTGTCAACAATCCGAGGTTCTTAAAAGTCTATCTTTATACCCGGGCCCATCGTAGGACTAATAGTCACAGATTCTTTTTTGAGATGGGAAAGAGCCTTCAAAACTGCTTGAATGTTTTCAGCAAGTTTTTTGCTCTCAAAGGAGACCTTACCGACAGGAAGATGGATATTTGCCCCCAAGTCCTGTCTATATCTGACAACGTTTTTGGACAGATCTTCTACAACACTCTTTGGGTCATCAACGACAGTACCATCTTTAGGGTTGGGCATTTTTCCCTTTGGACCCAAGACTTTGGCTACAACACCGAGCTTGGGCATCATTTGAGTGGAAGCAACCAGAATGTCAAAATCAGTCTTTCCTTTTTTTACTTCTTCGATAATCTTTTCGTCCGCAATAGCAACCTTAAGAGTTCTACCTGCGCCGTGAGGTAATTTTATCGTCCCTCTGACAGCGTCATCACCTTTTTTACTCTTTTGTAACCTAATCGCCAGATTTACCGTAGCATCAAATTTTGCATAAGAGTGCTTTTTTATAAGCTCTACTGCTTCATCAATCTTATAGAGCTTGCCAAATTCACCGCCTTCAAGTGATTTCAGGTAAGATTTCGATCTTTGCTTTTTCTTCTCAACCTTTTTTTTCTTAACCTGCTTTTTTGTTTTTTGGGTTATTTCTTGCGCCGTTTGGTTGTCTGTATTTATTGCAGCAACTTCAGGAGCGATCTTCTCCTTGGTCTGAGTTTGGACTTCAGCTGTTTCAAGATCAACCTCTTGGCCAATTTCGCTTTCTTGAGCAGACGATGCTTTGTCTATCTCGTCAGTTTCAATTTCCTGCTTTTCGACCTCAACTACCGGATTCTCTTGTTTCTTTTTTGCCATCTTATTCCTTCGTGGTTCAAACGGCCTCGACTTAGCTCGGCCTCCCACTAATTATTTTTCTTTGTTTGATTTTGTAAGCTCTCACTAAGAAGTAATTCTAGCATATTTTTTGCCTCCTCGTCAATAAGCTCATCAATAATTTTTCTTTCGGAGGCAGGTGGTTTGTGTAAAACATATTTCTCAAGAGGAACTTCGCCATTTGCACCAACGCCAATTCTTACTCGCCAAAAGTCCTCTCCAATTGATGAAATAATAGATTTAAGACCGTTGTGTCCCCCGTCGGATCCGCCAAAACGAAGCCTCAGAGACCCGGTCTCAAGATTGACATCGTCACAGACTACAATGACGCGATCATTATCAATTTTATAGAAGTTTTTTGCCCTCGACACGGCTTCGCCCGATAAATTCATAAATGTTTCCGGCAAAACAAAAATCAAGCTCAAATCCCCTTTGGCAACTTTGCAATACTGGAAATTTTCCCGTTTAGAAAAAATAACCCTCGGCTCCCCTCCTCCTGCAAGCTTCTCGGCCATAGATAAAACAAAGTCTTTTCCGACATTGTGCCTTGTTCCTTCATATTCTTGCCCCGGATTGTTAAGTCCTACTACCAAATATTGCATATTATAGCTATCGCATTGAAATAAAATTGTTTTTTTAATTACTCAAAACGATTCCTTTGTTTTACAATCCCGGTATGTTCATCCCCATGTCACCCATCAAGCTTTTGGCTTTTTCGGCTGCAACAGCTTGAGATCTGGAGAGTCCCTCCGAAATCACTCTGATCAATTTTTCCTCAAGCTCCTTCTTCTTCTCCGGCGCAAGAAGCGATTGGTCGATATCGATTGACTTTATTTTTTGATCGCCGGAAAAAACAGCCGACACCATAGAATCGGCGCTTCGTGCCTCAATTTCTGTATTTTTCAGTGTTTTCTGTACTTCTTTGGCCTTTTTTTGTAACTGATACAATTGCTTCGCTTTATCTAACATATTGTCCTCCGCTCCGCTAAATCGCACCCCTCTACGGAAGCGACTTCGGAAGTCCCGTTATATTTCCCGAAGTGCAACACGGATGAACAATCCGTTTGTGAAGCGCTCGAGAAATGTTGCGGGACTACATTATTTTTTCATTTAATTTGCCAATCTTCTAACTGTTTAATTTTTTAAGGTACCCCTCCACAAACCCCTCCAGATTACCATCTAACACTAATTGTGGGTTATTTTCAACATATTCAGTCCGGTGATCCTTAACTTGCTGATAAGGTTGCAAAACATAAGATCTTATCTGGTTTCCCCACTCGGCGGATATTCGCCCACCCTTGATCTCGTCTTCCTTTTTCTTTTGCTCCTCAATCTGAATTTTTTTGATGCGCGCTTTTAAAATTTTCATCGCCGTCTCACGATTTTGGATTTGGCTTCTTTCATTTTGCACACTGACCGTTATCTTGGTCGGCAAGTGAGTCAAGCGAACGGCCGAATCAGTCGTATTGACCGACTGACCACCATGACCCGAGGCACGAAAAACATCTATTTTAAGATCTTTTTCGTTTATCTCAACATCGCCAAGCTCTTCAAATTCCGGAATCACTTCAACTAATGCGAAAGAAGTATGCCTCGCCTTGTCGGCATCAAAGGGACTGATTCTGACCAAGCGATGAACGCCCGATTCACTCTTCAGATTGCCATAGGCATTGTGGCCGCTTATTTTGATAGTTGCCGATTTAATTCCCGCTTCTTCGCCGTCTGATTGATCAAGAATAGTCGCGCTATAGTTTTTTTTCTCGGCAAACCTCAAAAACATTCGCTCGAGCATCAGAGCCCAATCTTGCGCCTCGGTTCCGCCCGCACCGGCATGTATCGACAAAATGCAATCCAAAGAATCATATTCATCAGCATAAAGCGCTTCCTTTTCGAGCTCGCCGATTTGCTCATCCGTAGATGCGCTGTCAAACTTTTCGATAATTGAATTAAGTGATGAAAGTTTCTGGCTTAAGTTTTTTGATCTCTCCTGATCATTCCAAAAAGCAGGATCGCTCATCTGTTTATTGATTTTTGCGATCTCTTGGCGCTTTTCATCTATCTTCAAAATTTTATTTAACTCACTCTTTTCCATACCAGGATTATACCTAAAAACGCCTGTTTTTAAAAGAATATCTACAATTTCCATTACCAAAAGATAATTTTTCTTACCTATTTGAGTACGGCGCAAACCTGTCGCCGGAGCTCTCAAGTGAAAGAAAAATTATTCTTTTGAGCGTTGGCCGGGAGGTTGGATAGTTAAGGATAGGAAGCCGGCCTCCGCAACTCTGAGACCTCCTGTCCTTGACCCAAATTATTTTACTTATGCGATACACCTTGTCGGCAAATCAAAAACCCCCATCTTGAAACGGGGGTTCTTGATTTTCTCTACTCGATTAGCATTTGATTAGAGATTTGCAGCAATGAAAGCTGCTTTTGCTCTCGCACGAAGCGCTACCAAACTAGCACCACTTAGACCAAGTGAGCCAGCAATCGGAACGGCCAAAGGCACGCCCGCTTCGGGCAGTGTACCGGTCTTTGCAACTGCTACTTCAACTTTCTTCACAGGAGTCGCAGTAGCGGCAACCGCTTTGCTAGTCGCATTTGATGCGACTGCGGCAGCAGCGGAGCTGGCCGAAGACTTACCGGCGCTTGAAGAAGCGCTGGCCGATGCCTTACCAGACGCAGCGGCAGCAGCAGAGCTTGCCGAAGACTTACCGGCTGAAGCAGCAGCTGAAGCGGCGGCGGCAGAACCACTGTCCTTGCTCGTATTACTAGACGAGTTGGACTGCGACTGGCTCTGGCTTTGGCTTTGCTCCATATTTATGTCAATGACATTTTCTACCTTACTCTCCTGAACCACTTTATTAGTGATTCCCGAGGTATTTTTCGAACAGTCGGAGCAACTAACCTTGCCCTTGATCTGTTTGATCATATCCTGAGCAGTCGATGCTTGAGCCGTTGAAGCACAAACAGCTGCCAACAAGATTGCAAAAAATAACTTATTCATATTTTCCTTTCTTTTGCGCTCGACCAAAACTATACGCAAATTATTTTGTTTTTTCTACTGTGGATTCTTTCCACTAAATTAAGACATCTCAACTTTAGTGAAAGGAATCTCGGGCCGGCCCACCGTGAAGGTGGGCCGGCCCATTGAAGCGCAGGGTTCAGTTCGCGTTGGTGTTTGCCGAACTCTGCGCCTGATCCTGCTGGTTTCGTATGCGTATGTCGTTGCGCAGGTCCTGGGCCTGCGTCAACTCATTGCATACGCTCCCACCTGCGCCACCCGTCGCGTTGGCCTCCAGCTTGATGTAACTCTTGGAGCGACCAGCGGTGGCGGTCAGCAGGCCGAACCCAAGGTCGAACACCCCCGGTGTCGCCCCTCTGGTAACGATGAAGGGTGGGGCCTGGGGACTGTCGTTGTACGTCATCCTTGGCGACAACGGAACGGGGAGCCCTAGCGACGCAACGGACCTTCTGGGTCGCCCGCAGAAAGGGTTGGGCGCGCAGACGGCAGGAGGGCATAACGCGTTGTCCTGCCGCTCACCACCACACTCTACCAGCGGATCAGCCGTCTGAGACGGCGAAGCCTCTGGCCACTGTGGCCCACCAACTGCCCATGCCCCTGGAGCAGGATTGATAATCATCCGCGCTTTAGCTCCGAGCGTCACGTTACCATTGAAGATGATGCGCGCAGCTGCCTGCGCGCCCACCTCCTGTCCAGCGATCGCTTGGGCTGGCGCCTCCTGCGTAACCGGCGCAGAACACTTCATGGCAGGTTCCGCATCCGCGCCGTCCTCTCCGTCCTCGCCGTCGTTTCCGTCATTGCCAGCAGGGCCAGCGGGACCGGCGGGACCGGCGACTCCAGGGGGACCAGCGGGACCCTGCGAGCCACGGGGACCACGAGGACCAGGGACGGTCGACGCAGCGCCAGCGGGGCCAACGGGACCAGCGGGACCGGCGGGACCGGCGACTCCAGGGGGACCAGCGGGACCCTGCGGGCCGCGTTTACCGGGAGTACCGGGGGCACCGTCGTTTCCGTCCTTGCCGTTCTCTCCGTCCTTGCCGTCACGCACGACACGACCACGATAGACGATTGAGTTAGTCGTGACACTACAATCGTCTGCGACAGTTACCCCCTTCTGAAAGTGCAAGAAGGTTCCGTCATCCAGGTCAAGCAGCACGCCAGGCATCCACTTGGCATGCTCCTTGTAGATTGGATATGCCCACGTAGCTGTCCCGCGATCGCCGTAAGTAAATGACCCACTGACATTGGCGGGAATGAAA
>MWBO01000031.1 GCA_002071685.1 candidate division WS2 bacterium ADurb.Bin280
AAGCCCCTTTGGTTCTATCATTGTCTGTAGTTTTAACTACTAATAAAGAAAATTGTTTTTATTTGATTTGAATTTCGAACTCTTAATTCTTAATTCTTAATTTGGATTTGGCGAAGCCATCATTCTTAATTTGTTATTCATAATTGATAAATTATAAGTTATTTAAATGGATTTGTTAGTCGAGCCATGTTGATTATTTCAGTATAATCGTGTATGTTTTGCGACAAGATCGAGATGATCTTTGAAAGAGCGAGCTCCTGATGAGGGAGGGCGCAAAAAAAACAGAGCTCCTGATGAGGGAGGGCGAAGGAGATGGCGAGTCATGCCAAATCGCATCACCGCCGAACAAACTGGAGAGTTGGCCAGATTGCTCAGACAACATGGGGTTGACGGTGACCAATTCCAACAAGGAATCGTTGAGCGGCCTCTCCAGGTTGCCCAGTTCATCTTCGACGCTGTCAATCCGTACAAGACAACTCGAACCCCCAAGATAAGAGGCGAACTGACATTTCCGCCGCTGGCGCAACAGGCAGCCGCCCTCATGGAGGCAATTCCCGGCCTTCAGGCGACCTGGCCGGAAGCGATGGCGGAAGCTAAGTTACCCGATGGCGCTGATGGCCTGGCCTTGCTGCCAAGGCCCAACACTCTCCTGCAAGCGAAGTACGACAATCTTTCTCCGGAAGAAAGCTATGATGATGGGGGTGCATCGGTCAGGTTGGCTAGACTGGCCAGCCATGCTGCGCGAAGCTTTGAGAATTCCTTTCAACTTCGTAGCTTGACCTGCCCCCTGTTCATGCGCGAACCTCACGACAGACTGGGGATCGGACTGCCAACCCCAAAAAAAGGGCAAGGATCGGAGTACAGCTGCTTCGCGATCCCCGTCTCGCTGGGAATTGGCCGATCGGAGCACTACACCCTAGAGGACATGCGCTACACGATCAACCACAGCTCCTCCCCGCGATTGGTCGGGCTTGGGGTCTTCCAAGTCCTCTGCATGATGATCGCCATTCCCGAACTGGACATCTCGGAAGCAGGGATCGGCTGTCCGGGTAGCGCCTACATGAAAATGCCCTACGTACAAGTCATCGGAGGTGGCGATCAGCGCTACCTGAAGTGCTTCTCTATCCAGTGCTACAAGTGCCCCTACACTGAGGAGCGCACGCTGGTCATAAGCGACGACCGGCAGGACCCGTGCGACTGGGCGGTCGCCATACTTCCCGAGTAACAACAAGCAAAATCGACTTAGGCCCGGGTTCAACCCGGGCCTTTCGCTTTTGCTCGATAACTATGTATCAAAATTTCAATAATGCCAAAATAATATCAGCAAATCTTTTTGATTAAACTAAAAGCATTAAGCTTCGCTGGAGCGTGGACTACAAAAAGAGCTTTTTGGTTAGATCAAACTTCAATGATCACCGGAATGATCATCGGACGACGTTTGGTTTCCTTAAACAGAAACTCTCCCATCTCTTCTCGCAAAATAGATTTCATGTAAGACCAGTCAGCCGGCTTTCCTTCCATGGTGTGGCGTTTGAAGATATTTCTCACTTCAGACCTCGCCCGATGGATTAGACTTTCGGCCGCTCTCATATAAACGAAACCTCGAGAAATAATGTCGGGGCTAGTGACTATCTCGCTAGTTCTTCTATCAACCGTCAAAATAATACAGAAAATTCCTCCTTCCGCCATTGCTTGTCTATCGCGCAAAACAATATTGCCGACATCTCCAACACCGAGTCCGTCAACCAGTACGTATGAAGTCGGGATTTGCGACTGCAAAACCGAAGCTTTCGAGTCGGTAAATTCTATAACTTCGCCATTTTCGACAACGAAAAGAGTTTCCTCTTCATAGCCCATGGCCTTGGCAAGATCGGCATTCGCCTGACGCATATACCTGTTTCCGTGAACCGGAATGAAGTACTTTGGCGAAATCAGCCGAATCATTGTTTTGAGTTCTTCCTGATGAGCATGGCCCGAGGTATGGATGTCCATCTGCTTATAGTCAACGACTTTGGCGCCCGCTTTGAGTAGATTGTCATACACTTCGACAACTTTTGCTTCATTACCGGGAATAATAGAACTCGAAAGAATGACTGTGTCGCCCTTTCTAATCTTGAAAAACTTGTGCTCGCCCCTACTCATTCTGGTAAGCGCCGAGGAATCCTCGCCTTGGGTTCCGGTCGAAAGAATTGCGATTTTATCATCCGGCAATTTAGATCCCGCTAATGGAGTGACGATTAAACCCTCCGGCACCTTGAGGTATCCAAGTTTTCCGGCAACCTCGATAGTTGAAAGCATAGAGCGACCAGTAATGGAAAGCTTTCTATTTGAAGAAGCGGTCACGTCAATTATCTGCTGTATCCTAGAAATAAGCGTGGAGAAAGATGAAATAAAGATCCTTCCCTTGGTTCTGTCAAAGAGATCTTTGAGGTTGTCTTTGATTTCGCTTTCAGAAATAGCATATCCGGAATTTCTGGCACCGGTTGAGTCCATCATTAAAGCTAAAACACCGCCCTTTCCGATTTCAGCAATTCTGCCGAGATCAATCACCGGCTCGTTGATCGGAGTGAGGTCAAATTTGAAGTCGGCTGTGTGCACCACTTTGCCCACCGGTGTTTCAATAACCAAGCCAACCGTGTCGGGAATATTGTGGTTTACTCTGAAAAAGCCAACTTTGAAAACACCCAAAGATAAATTGTCTTTTTCGGGATTTACTACGACAGTTTTTACTTTTGAACTTAGACCGAATTCTTCAAACTTTTCTTTGAGAATTCCGATCGATAGATTGGTTCCATAGATAGTCGGGCTTCCAATTTTTTCTATAATATAGGGAATGGCCCCGATGTGGTCCATGTGGCCGTGGGTTAGAACAATGCCCTTAATTCTGCTTTTATTTTCTTGTAAATAAGTGACATCGGGAATAACATAGTCAACCCCGAGCATGTCATCACTTGGAAAGCCGAATCCGGCATCGACAACCAAAATGTCATTGCCATATTCCAAAATAGCCATATTACGGCCGACTTCTTCAAGACCGCCCAAGTGAGCGATTTTCAAAGTCTTGGAGCCTCTGAAGGTGACTTTTTGATTTACTTGATTTGATTTATAAACCTTATCAAGATGGTTTTCTCCTCTTTTTTTGCCAGCTGTGTTTCTGCCATTTTGACTTTTTGGGTGGACACGCTTTTCCTGCCTGTCACCCTTAAAATTATCAAGGGAGGCGTGGTAAGAGGTCATCCTTGCGCCTTGATTTTGAGTCTGATTTTTATTTGATACTTTTTCTTCTAACATCTATTTCCTTTCATAAAATAGTAAAATTATGAATTTATTTTTATTTAGACTTTATGTCTTATTTTTTTCTTCTATTTTGCAAAGAGCAATTTTGATTTTTTTGAAATCTTCAAAAAGGGTTTTTCGCATTGAACCGTTGTAAAGAGCGACTGCCGGATGATAAAGCGCCATATAGGCCTGATTTTTTTTGACAAAACATCTCCCGTGGACCACCGAAATCGAGCCAACAGAGGGTAAAAACCTTCCCAAGGAATGACGCCCCAAGCAAACGATTAGTTTGGGCTTGATAATCTCAATCTGCTTTTGAAGATACGGCCAGCATGCCTGCACCTCTTCGGGTTTGGGGTCGCGATTCCCCGGAGGTCGGTGTTTGACAACATTGGCAATATAAACTTGATCTCTTTTAAGATCTATCGATTCGAGCATCTCGTCCAACATCTTGCCGGCCTTGCCGACAAAGGGCTGGCCGAGTTCGTCCTCTTTTTCGCCCGGGCCCTCGCCTATGAACATTATTTGGCAATTAATATCGCCACCCCCGGGTACCGGATTTTTGGCTAACTTATAAAGAGGGCACTTCTTGCACTCCTTCACTTGGGCATACAAATCAGAAATTTCCTGCTCTTTATTTTCCAAATTAAAAACTTAGAGAACTAAATACTCTGCAGATATAATAGCACTTTTATTGCCTTTTGTCAAGATATTGGCTATATTTAACTCTCGACTTTGTCGAGAATGCCGTATCACCTCGGGAGGTGCGACAAATGGCCGTTGCGGAGAAAAGGAAGGTGCAGCATCCGACATTTGCGCTCGACTATGCTGTTTTGAGCGCAATGCTGGACGCAATGAAGTTGCCCGAAGATCTGAAAGAGTCAATCGCTCTGATCCCCGGGCTTCCCAAACCTGACGTTTCGCAGATCCTCGCAAGAGTATGTTCGGAGGTCGGATCTCCAAGCCACCGGATCCTCTGCAGGAGCCGCGGACTCGGAAAAGAGGAGCCGTTGAGCCAGTACGTCGCCTTCAAAAGGATTGAGGCGGCTGATCGCATCATCCTCCGCGATAACGCCCTCGTAATCACTGGGCACCACTCACAGTGGCCAGAATACCTCGAGATTCGGGTGAAAAATGTGGGCGACACAGGAGGTGTCGACGAGGGTGTCTTCGCAGTACTTCTGGCGACGGCCCTCTGGCGATGCAATCACCGCCTGATCATCAACAGGTGCGAGGGTGACTAGTTCGCTTCGCGCACCGTCTCAATTCCGGCCGGGTGGCCTCAAAACCGCCCGGCCGTCGTCGTTTTGGAGCAAGCCGAATATCAAAAATACCTTCAAAAATACTTTTTATCTAAAAATCAGAGCTTTCTAGGGTCGTTTGTGTTTTCTCCAAAAATAAATTCTTGCTTTGAACCTCTTTCGCAGTAATCAACTACAAAATCAATACTATCGCCTTGAACTATTGGTTCAATCTTGCTAATTGAAGTTGGACGGTCAGGAGCAACCAATTTCGCCCCATACAAACTGGACATTTGCTTTCCTATTCCCTCGCTTTGACCAGTACTACAAGATGACAAAATAATTACCGGATTCTCTGCCAAAAAGGATCCCATTCTAGCGACCCCCCTGCCAAACAAATCCTGAATATTGAGAATATGAGCGTGTTGTATGATCTCTTGCGCCTCTTGATCAAGTCTGTATCTTTCATAATCAAAACTTTCATAATTTTCATCAAAATAAGCGTTATAGTCTTTCATTATCACTTCTCGCGGTGTACCAAATTGAATCGAACTATGTGTCCCATGCCCGCCGATTATGGCAAAAGAAATTTTGTTTTGCTTTCCGTATCGCCTTTCAAGACCAGCAAGGCGCTTTGCTACTTCAAATTTTCCACCACCCTCAACAATTCTGACAGTAAAATTTCCCATTTGATACCGATTTGCAAGATTTTCAAATATTTTCTTGGAGTAGAGGCCCCCATTCCAATCAGATTTAGGAAACAGAATTATTCCATATGGGCTGTGATGGTCCCTCTTTTCATATTGACCAATCAATAACTCAACGGGGTATCTCGAAAAAAATTCTATTCCAAACTCGTGATTGAGTACTTTGCAAATGCCGGGATGAAGGTCCTCGAGAGTCTCTATGCTTAATAAATTTTCCCCTATATGTCGCGAACGTCTCTGATCAGGATAAGTGGTTAACCAAGACTTCTTGAGCCCTCCCCAATCAAGATCGTATCTTTTTAAGAATTTTTCCAGCGATTCGTTTATTTCCTGATTATCGGATCCTGCAAGCGCACCCAATAATTCTACATGACTTAAAATTTCGCAAAGATATTCCGAAGATCTATCCGTTGATCTATAGCTGTCAAGCTCGTAGCAAAAATCCTTCGCGTAGTCCTGACTGATTGGTGGATATTCTCCCGCACTTTCAATGTTGTCAATATAAAAAGCAATGTCTTCAGGATGAGAAGGTTTCAAGTCCCTCAAGAGATATTTGTCTTCGGGATCGGCATAATAGTGCATGAAAAGGGCGGCAAATTTATTCTCAATCTCTTCGTTTATTCTGTGATCATCCGGAGACTCCGTTTTCGTACAATAAAAAGATCTCGCAAGCGCCATAAAACCGGTCTGATAACCCTCTAAATTCGAGGCACGATCATAGAGCCTATCGAGTTGACCAAAGAAAAGTTTTTTCAGTTGCTCAATCTCGCCCTGATACTTAGGACATCTGCCCGCATCATCGATAATCGACAGCAGAGAGTCAAATTGACGCTGGTCCATGTCATAGCACAGGGTACAGGCTTCATCTATGTACTCAATAGAGCTTTTTTTTGACGAAACGTCACCTTCAAGTGGCTGGCCGTTTTCATCTGCCATCGCAAAGAAATTCAGCCTGCTAGATTTTGCTTCTTCGAGTGCAACATCAATAGCCTGACGATTAAACTCGACTTCTTGGTCAGACAAACCCTGCCCCTCGCTTGGATTGGGAGTTTCCCCCATATTTATTTTGCTTTTTTGATAGAAAGCGAAACTCTACCCTTTTCCGGGTCGATACCGGTCACTTTTACTTTGACTTTGTCACCAACTTTGACTTTGCACGAGACATCGGGAATTCTCTCGTCGCAGATCTCGCTAATGTGCACCATCCCGTCTTTATTGGGCAAAAACTTGACAATAGCACCGATCTCTTTGCCGGTGTTTCTATCTTTTTGAATATTGACGACTTCTCCATCGTAGATCTTATCAAGCTCCGGCTCAACTGTCTGACCTTCAACCATCGATTTGACTAGTTCGGCAGCTTTGGAATCGGCCGAAGAAATCATCACCGTCCCGTCATCCTCGATGTCAACTGCAACTACCTCTTTTCCACCAGCTTGGGCGATGATATTCTGAATATTTTTGCCCCCCGGGCCGATTAATTCTCCGATTTTAGCGGGATTTATTTTGACAGTAATTATTCGTGGAGCATATTGGGAGAGTTCGATCTTGGAAGATGGAATGATGGAAAGCATCTTTTGCATGATGAAGTCTCTACCTACCTTCGCCTTCGTGAGGGTTGAGCGGATCATTTCCATTGAAAGTCCGTCGATTTTGACATCAAGCTGAATAGCGGTGATTCCGTTTTTCGTTCCTGCCACCTTGAAGTCCATATCTCCACCAAAATCTTCAACACCTTGGAGATCCGTCAAGACAGCAAATTGGTATTTTTCGTCTTCTTCGATACCCTCGATCTCTACTTTCTCGCCTGTCTTTGGCCTTGAAACCATTCCCATGGCGATCCCTGCCACCGGCTCCTTGATCGGCACGCCGGCATCCATCAGGGCGAGAGTCGATCCACACGTAGCCGCCATCGAGGAAGATCCGTTTGACGAAAGTATCTCACTGACTAATCTGATAGTATAGGGAAATTCATCTTTGGAGGGCAAAACAGGGACCAAGGCCTTCTCCGCCAAAGCGCCGTGCCCTATTTCTCTTCTGGAAGCTGAGCCAACTCTCTTTACTTCACCGGTAGAATAAGGAGGAAAATTGTAGAAATGCATGTATCTCTTGGTCGTGTCTTCTTCCATCGTATCGATGAACTGCTCCATCCCCGGACTTGCCAAGGTAGCTATGGTCAACGACTGGGTCTGTCCGCGAGTAAATAAACCCGAGCCATGAGCTCTGGGCAAGAGACCCGTTTTTATATCAAGAGGTCTTATTTCGTCTAGCTTTCTGCCGTCCGGCCTGATGCCATCGGCAAGAATCGTCTCTCTTACTTCTTTTTCCAAGAATTTATTAAAGACTTCTTCCAGATCCGCCTGTTTGTATTTGCCTTCAAAGGCCGTTAAGATCTCATCCTTCAAACTCTGGACATTGTCTTCTTTGGCGGCATTTTCTCGATCGAGCATTGTTTGGTGCAATCTTGAACCAATCAATTCCTTGACGGCCAGTTGCATTTCAACAGTGTGATCTTCTACGGCAATCTTATCAGGATTGATGAAGGGTTCTTGAGCATCTATTAATTGATCGATGTAAGTTTGGGCGAATTCGATCGCTTCGACTACTTTTTCTTCGCTGATTTCCTTTGAAGATGCCTCAAGCATCAAAACTCTCTTTTTGGTTCCGACAACAACTAGATCGAGAGTGCTGTTTTCCATTTGTGATCTGAGAGGATTTGCCACAAACTCACCGTCGATCATACCAACACGAACGCCTCCGATCGGTCCCATGAATGGAGCCATCGATTGGCAAATTGCTGTTGAGGCGGCTAGTAGCGCCAACATATCAGGATCGTTCTCTTTATCAAAAGAAAGAGTCGTGATAATAACTTGGGTCTCATGCCTAAAATACTTGGGAAAAAGAGGCCTGATCGGGCGATCGATCATTCTTGAATTTAATATTGCTTGCTCGCTGGGACGACCTTCTCTTTTGATAAACCTTGATCCGGAGATTTTTCCCGAAGCATAAAATCTCTCCTCGTAATCAATACTCAAGGGCATGTAATCCATGTCAGAGGGTTCTTTACCGACGACACAGGTTGCCAAGACCATTGTTCCGCCCGCTTGCGCTAGGATGGCACCGTCTGCTTGCATTGCTAATTCACCAGAACTAAGCCGCAGGTTTTGACCTGCGACGCTAAATTCTATCTCTTTCTTTTCCATTTTCCTCCAGAGATCGGGCCTAAAGCCTGAAATACGAACGTACTCCAATGCTTCAAGCCCGATTTGCTATTATTTGCTTTTATTTTTTAAGCTTCAACGAAGCGATCAGTTTAAGATAACTCTCGTTGTCTGTTTTCTTGTAGTAATTCAGAAGCCTTCTTCTTTTTCCAACCATAATAAGAAGCCCGCGTCTTGAATCAAAATCGTGCGGATGTTTTTTGAGATGGTCCGAAAGCGAAGCAATTTTCTCAGAAAAATTTTTAACTTGAAAATCGACAGAACCGGTATCAGCCGAACTCTTTGACTTTTTGGTTTTTGAAGCTTCTTTTTTGACAGGACTTTCAGCTTTCTTAACAGCTTTTTTCTCAACGACCTTCTTGTCCTCAACTTTTGCTTTAGTTTCTTTTGCAACTTTTGAAGCTTTTCGACTGGACTTCTTTTCTTCAACAGCCTTGGTTTTTGCTGTCTTTGTTTTTGGTTTTTCCGCTGTTTCTTTCTTTGCCATTTTTATTCCTAATTTTTATAACATTTAATTTTTATCACAAAACGCTTGTTTTTTCAATCACCATTTAGTAATAACCCTACCGCTTGCATCACGATCTTCTTTTGAGTCGTCCTCCTTGGACTCAATTGGTTCTTCAGAATTAATCTGGGGTTCTGTCAAAATTGCATCGGCTACTCTTTGAGCATCGCTTATAAGCTCATTTTCATTTGCGGTTTCGCTCTCACTTACCTCCTCTACTTTTGCTTCAAGAACACTTTTTTCAAAAACAACCTCCTTGACCTGCTCTTGTTCGGTTTTTTCCGGTTCTTCAGCTTGCTCAGCCCCTTTGGTGCCAGTTTCGACATCTTCCACCGTTGGAGACACCATCTCTTCAGATTTTTCTGCCACAGTATTTTCGTCAGATTTTACTTCTTTTGCGAGAGGTTCATTGCCTACTTTTTCGGCACCATTGCCTTTTTGCATTTTAGCGATTTTTTCCAAAATTGTTTGCTGATTGTCTTTGAGGGTTCCGTTAACTCTAAAGGCAGCAGCCACTTCGTGCCCTCCACCACCGAACGATTCAGCAATTCTGGCAACATTTACACCCTTGGCTATCGATCTCAACGAACCGTGGACATAACCCTGTCTCTCACTCAAAAGAAGTGCGAAATCAACCTCGGTTGCAGATTTGAGTAGTTCATCTATGACGCCCGAAAGAGCGCTTTCGTCCGCGCCAGTTTTCTCCAAGTCTTCTCTTGAAACCGATGAATACAAAAATTTGTTCTCTTTGTCCTCGCTCACCTTGGTCAAGACAAGCCCCCAAAGTTTAAGGGTTTCCATCGACTTCGTTTTGTACAAATTCTTGACGATCTCTTGCTGTCTGGCGCCTGCGGCAACCAATTGAGCAGCGATAGTTAGAGATTTTGGAGTGGTATTAACATTTTGGAAACTTGATGTGTCATAAATCAGACCGGTCAGAAGGCAGGTGGCCACATCTGCATCTATAATCTGATTGTCCTTAGAGAGAGATTCAAAAAGCGAGACCAAAATTTCTGAAGTTGATGTAGCAACCAGCTCAACAAGATTTATTTTGCCGAATTTCTCGTTTGAAGGATGGTGGTCGATATTGATGAGCGGTATTTCATAAAAGATGTCTAGAGATGGAGCGATTTCTCCAAGTCTTTCGATATTGGGGGTGTCAACGCTGATAATCAAATCATATTTGGGCTTCGCCTGCGGAAAACTGATATTTTCAGCAGAAAATCTTCCCTTACCTCTTGGAGTTATGACAATGTTTACAAGTTTTTTCCCCGAATCTTCCTTTTTGTAGCCAATTTTTTCAATTTCGACACTGCTTGTGTCGACGGAGATTATAAAATCGTCGGAGACTTCAATTTTTCTGCCTATTTCGCTTATTCTAGGTAAAAAATTAAAAATTTTGTTGGGAGCATCGGACGTTACACAATCCGTCTTTTTGCCCATTTTTTCCAAAACTATTTTCAATGCCAAAAGAGATCCTAGAGCATCTCCATCCGGATTTTTGTGTCCAACAAGAAGAATGCTCTGGGCACCCTTGATTAATTCACTCGCTTGTTGTTTTACACTTGCTTCCATTTCACCTCATTAAAATGATTAAGCTAATGTATCAAACAACCGTGCTTCTTGTCAACACTGCGATTTTATGATAAAAACTATTTAGCAAAATAATTTTTTATATAATATGCCAATCAAGAAGTCAGCAATAAAGGCGGCCAAACAAGCACAAGCAAGAACGCTTAGAAATGTCGCAAAGAAAAGAACGCTCAAAAAAACCATAAAAGAAACCCTCAAGGCAGATCAATTACCGAAAGCACAAAGTGTTATCGATAAGATTGCTAAAACGGGTTATATCCACAAAAACAAAGCATCTAGAATCAAATCGAGACTGGCTAAAAACGTTAAAACTCAAGGTAAATAAACTAGGCGATGGAAAAAAATAAGGAGGGGCGCAATCTTTATTTTGCGATTTATGCGGCAAATATTGCTTATGAGCTTGGTAAATGGGCTTTTGTCGTCATAATACTGGGCACTCTAATTCATTATTTTGTAGCAACAGTTTTTGTAATATCAGGTCCCTCAATGGAAAGCGAATTTCATAACGGGCAATTTGTTTTGGTTTCGAGAATCGGACTTTTTACTGAAAAATACAAGAGGGGCGACCCGATGGTTCTTCGCTTCCCGGGAGATCCGGAGAATAAAAAATATATCAAAAGACTGATCGGACTTCCCGGGGAAAATATCAAAATACAGGACAATGAAGTTTTTATTAACGGCAAAAAACTCTACGAAACTTATGTCAAAGTCGTGGATCCGGAATTTCTACCCTACTATTATGAAAGCGAAGAGCTCGCAAAGGAAGCGCAACGACTCCACCAAATGGGACAAGCCATGACCAAGCCAGATCTAGAGGTCAAAATTCCCGAACAGTCATACTTTCTGATGGGAGACAATCGAGAAAATTCAAACGATTCTCGGGTCTGGTATAGCGCTAAAAAATCGGACCTGATCGGTCCGGTGAGATTCATTCTCTGGCCCCTTAAAGACTGGGGACCGGTAGTCAACCCCTATTACGGGGAGTGAAAAGATTTTTATTTTAGCTCTAACGATTTCTCAATATTTATCAATCTGTCTGGCACCTCTTCCTCAAAATTTGCCAAGTGCCAGATTTTCCCCTCATACTCCAATACAGCGTTTCCCATTGATTTTGCCGTTGAAGACAAGACAGCTTCCCTGTGACCATCTTTAGAGGATAAATACAAACCTAAGACCTCAGACGGTGCGAAAATCCCTCTAGGAAAACCGTCTGTTCTAATTTCATTCATGGCGTTGATCGTCCCCCCGCCATCGATATAATTGTGAAAATCTCTATCCATCCACGGATGCCCCTCTTTATTGCCGCCTTTATAAAAACCTTTTTCTCCCGCAACAATACCTTCATCAACCGCTATCACCGTTTTAAGACGCTTGAGCGCAAAATCAGTCAGAACCTTGTTCTCGACAAGCTTTTTCAAACCGTGCCTCTCCCTCTCTTTATTTACTTCCTGAAGAAAACTGCTTGCATAACTCGTATCATTTGAAGAAAAATTCATTTCTTCAAATTTTTTCGTGCCTGCCGGATTATTAACATTTGCAGACGACTCCCGGTCGTTTGAAACCGCTTCATCACTTATCGAAAGCTGATTTCTTGAATTCACCCTCCCCATTAGAATCGCTCCATCCTGACAAGGGCCAAGAGAAACGATCAAATCGTCGTTTGATTTTTTAAAATCAGCAATTTTTAGCTTTTCGCTCGGATACATAAATGTTTTCTTGGGCGAATAGTCGTTTGACTTTTCCCTACCATGAACACAGACATCAAAATCGCCCTTTTTCTTTGCCATATTAATCGGCACATAAATAAAAATGGTTTGGCAAGACTTTCCTATCGCCTTTACTTTATTGCTAACCGACTCCTCTCCCCAAGAAGGAGAATAAAGTTGGACCAAAAGTTCGTCGTCAATTGGCACATCATTGAAGTAAAGTCCGGTTTTTAACTTAGTTTTTTCAATGCCTTCTCCGGTAGCCGTTTTGTAAGCGAGTGATAGTTTATCGATGTAAGAGGACGAAATTTTCTTGAGAGTTCCCCTCTTGGTAAAATAACCTCCGGACGAGACGGCAACTTCAACTCTTTTTGCCAAATCATTGTCTGTCTCAATATCACTAACTAGAACAACTTGGCCGATTTTTTTTGTCTGACAGTCTCTAGATTCCGGAAAATCGCTAATCTCTTGAGCCGAAAAATCCTGCGAACTCAAATATCCATAGTCGTCACCCGCATCCGAGGAGACAGTATTTTTTAAAACGGTGTTTAAAAAAAATGCCAGAGCCAAAGCGAAAAGCGCAGAGCTGAAAATTCCTATAGCAAAGGTTCCTTTTAGAAAAAACTTGCTGTGAGCCGGTTTATTATTCACCAAAAATCTCCCTTTCATCTAGCGCAAGCGCTTCGTTTTCAAATTCTCCATTGTAAAGCTCTCTAAATTCATCGCTATTTGATGAATCGATTTTTTCAAGATACTTCGTGGCCTGAGATTTCGTCGATCGCTCTTGACTACTTTGTTTTTCGCCAGGATACAAAAAGTAAAAAACTACAATCAAAGCGATCAAGCTCGTCGCGATCAAAAAGATAAATAGCTTCTTCATCTCCTTAATTATAGAATAGTACTGAAAAAAATGGTATATTTAACTTACGATAAAACGGAAGCAGGAGGGGTTTGGTAAGAAAATATCGAAAGCTCGTTTTGTACTTTTTTTCGTTGGCCTTTCTAGTCAGCTTTTTATTCGTATTCAATAAGTACTACGCAAACGCCGATCCCATCAATCCGCAAGTCGGACAAGAAAACGTGAACGAGAGCGTCGATACGGGACGCTGGAAGGAAGACGCCGAAGTGACGGCGGTGGGAAAAGCGGCAGCTAGGGCGCGGGAAGTTCTAAACTGGGCCTTATCAATTGAAAACGCCGGTTTCACCAATCAAGAAGGTGGCTCCATTCTCAAGTCGTGGAATAAAATTCGTGATTTACTGGGAGTTTTTTATCTAATAGTATTAATCGTTTTGGGCTTTGGCCTAATAGCCAGAGCCGCGTGGGCCGAAAGATCTAGAAGAGTTTTTGTCGCTCTGATAATTTCTTTTGTTGCCGCCTATTTCAGTTACGCCATTCTTTCAAGAGTGGTTCAATTTACCGACGAACAGATACAGCAGAGACTCTATACAATTCACAGATGGGGCGACACCGGAACTACAGAGGAAAAGCATCTTCGAGCACAAGATCTTTTGACAGTCAGCTTCAGTTATCAGGAGTTCAGAGGATTTAGAAAAGTTGGCTCATCTTACGGCGAGGCAATTGCCAATCACCTTCTGCTTGTCAAAGCCACAACACTAACGAATTACGTCATCGCCTTTATCATTTTGCTTCGAATTGTGATTCTCTGGGGCTTAGTTATTTTCTCGCCATTCGTCTTTCCTCTTTTTGTTTTTGATCTGACGAAAAATGTCGGTGTTGTTTGGGGAAGAGAATTCTTCAGGTGGCTGATACTTGGACCACTTTTCGCTGTTTTCATTTCTCTTGTCCCCTATATATGGAACCAAACCACTGTTCCCGTGACCAACACCTATCAAAATCAGAAAGCCAAAAACAGCGGAATTCCCATAACAGTTGATAAAAACATCTTGTCTCCTTCGAGCTCTTCAGGAGACAAGACCTCTCAAAACGTCTATGAAAGCGGGACAAACATAATTTTATCCCCTCCGGGAAATACTGGCGCGGAACTTCAAAAAGACGACGACATCTCAAGTGGTAATAATCTTTCGGAAACTGATACATACACAAGGTGGATAATCGCCCTCATGATGATTTGGGGTGCAATCGCCCTTCCCTTTATTCTCCTGAAAGTAGTTGTTAATTTTTCAATCGAAGCAGGACGGGGCATCACCAATATCGTCCTTGGAACTTCGGCTGGCCAATACATTTCTTCTGCGATACAAAAAAATAGTCCGGCAAGCGCCAATGGCGCCGACAGAACATCCACCGGCCTGAGATTAGTTGGCGACAAAATAGATTCAAAAATTTCTCAAATCAGCTCCCAAGAGGCAAGCGCACGTCGCATTCAGAGGAATATCACTCAAAACAAAACAACTCCAAACTCTCTCCCCGAATCGCTTAATAATCTCGATTCATCTCAAAATTCGCCACAAGTTCTAGATATCACAAACAACGTCGCCACTTCCGATGTCAAGCCAATTGCCAAATTGGCACAAATAGAACAATCCCAGCAAAGTATGCTTTCGGGTAGTAGTTTGATTAATTCAATCTCCAATCCGCAAAGCGCTTCAAACAACAATACTGTGCAAAATTTAGAAGCTCTCAAGCAAAACATCATCCAAAGTTCAAACAGTGGAGATAAACAGGCTCAGGGTCTTAAAAACGCCATTACAGGAAACATTTCATCTTATCTTAGTGGCGATGTAGCAAATGAAATATTGGAAAAAGATTATACGAAATTTGACCAAACGCTACAAAAGGTCTTTTCACCTATAGAGCAAGAAGGTCAGGAACAGCTCAAGCAAATTTTTGGAATCCAAAACGCCAAAAACTTCCCTGAAATAATCGACGAACTTGCGAAGAAACAGGATCCGCGAGCACAAGGCGCGAAAAATATTTTAAGCGATATAGAACAAAGTGTAAAACTCCCACCACCACAGAAAAATGCCGCCTTGATGGAAATTGGCAAGAACATGTCTGAAACAGAAAATATTACTGATCAAACCGTCAGAAATAATTATTCATCAATCAAATCAATCATTAATCAAATACCTCAAACAGCAAATATCGGCTTTGCTTCGCTACAAAAAGACGCTCAATCTTATTATGAAATTTCATCACGCGACATTGTCGATAACAAAATTAAGGGCGAATTAGCTGTCAATTTCACACAGTCTCTTGATAATTTGCTAGAAGGCCACAAGCAAACAGGGGGCGCTCCTTCACAAAATAGCCCGATCGCAACGATCGAAAAGGTTACAAGCAATATCAAAAATATTTCAACCAATGATGGGACACGGGGTGTGGACAATGTTCTAGCGGCAGCGAAAAGGATTGCAGATCCTCAGTCGGCAGAAAGCGAGCAAGAGAAACAAGAATACCAACAAACGAAAGAATTCATCAATGATCAGGCCGCAAACGGTAACAAACAGGCTTTGGCGATCGAGGAAGCGATGAAAAACATTTCCAAAGAGCTGGAAATAGATGAAGCAAAAAATGTTAAAGTGACAGATATCGCCAGACTACGCGCCAGCGTTCGTGAAGATCAAGATTTTATGAATACCAAGAAGCTCTGGTTACAAAACTACCTAAATTATCTAAACCCTTATACCAAGGATAAAGGCGACTCTCTGCTAAAAGAAATCAATCTACTTGGCCAGACGCTTAATGACATAATCTCGCCCGACAACGAAAAGAAAAAGGAAGCGCTCAAAAGAGTGCAGAAAATTATCCCATTTGCCCTGCTTGGCAATTACAAAATCAGCGATATAGCAAAATATTTGCTTGCAAAATACGACGGAGCAAGTGAAGCTTTAAACAGCTTGCGCCAACATCAAGAAAAAAAGGAGGTTTCGTGAAACTAAAAAGAACAATTGCTCTATTTACTTTACTTTCTACAATTACGCTGCTTACCGGATGCTCAACGGTGAACCGAGAAGAAAACAATGACACCGACCTGTCTTCAATCAGCGACAGCCCCTACGGGGAGCAAGCCGGCTTCAATCCCGACAACCCCTATCCGGTGATCAAGACTATTAATAATTCTTTGATGATCGAGATTGATTATTATAAATACAACGGACAAATTGATCACACGACAAAATATTACGGGATCTCGAGGGGCTTCATCTCCGATTCAAAACTATCCGAAGGCACCTTTGAATGCTTGCCCATAAGAATAAAAAAACTCTCACAGGACAATTGCACAGGAAAATACAATTACCGCAAACTAATGCTTTCATCAAAAAGCTCAGCCCTGGAAGACGAATTTGATAGTGAGGCGTACCTCTTGGAAAAAAATTTCCGGTTTGAAAACCTTGTCACAAATACAGATAATTACGACATGCTTTTTTTGCACAATTACACCCAGAGCGCCCTGCATGCTCAAGGGGGCAAGATCTTTGACATATTTTTAAGCGAAGAAGTATTAAGTGATCTCGATAAAGAAAATAAAAAGCGCGGAACAGTTACGGGCAAAAACAAAGATGGTGGCATTGCTACTGTCGGACGAACAATCCGTGAAATCCTTGAAGACTGTGGCCAGAGTGATTTATCGGGCGTAAATCCGGCGATGGTGGGAGTTGTCCAACAAGGTCCGGGAGTTGATGATGACGAGATTATCGCCTTGAACAAAAAATACAGTGAAACCGTCGATGTTCCGACGAAAACTGCTATTGATTCGCTTTTGCAAAAAGCAAGTGCAATTAAAGATTTAAACAAAGGACGTAACAAAGATGGCGATATCGACAAAATGCTTGGCGATGACATTCTTCAAAGAGTGTGGTATTTAGCAGGGACCTCATCATTTAGCGCCCTTGCTAATCATCCTCCGGGGAGCGTTTTTGCCTCGGGAAATGAAATACAACTTGGAGAATTAATCAGCGAATTAAGAGACAAAATCGACAAGGAAGCAAAAATAAACCTCACCATAAATTATAATGAAGGGTCGACTAGCTTTATAAATATGTCCGTCGAATATTTAGGTCACATCACTCATTATCTTTATCGGCCGGCCGCCTACGCTTCGGCAGAAATATCAGTTCCTCAAGCTACAGACGCAAACGGCTTAGCGGTTGGCGCAGTCGAAATTGAACAGGAAGAAGCGGGTGAGATTTCAAGTGACCCGTGGTGTGGTTTCACACCTGAATGCAAGCCAGCCATTTATCTGTATCCCGAAAAAACGACTCTGCTAAACGTCAAAATCGGCCCCTCCGTTGGTCAACGCACCATCACCATTCCACCCTATGATGCAAGAACCGGCTGGCAAGTGACAGCCACTAAGAGCGGGAAAATCTACTGGGGAGCGAATTCATACACCCACTTGTTTTACGAAGCGCTTACCCCTAATCCAAAAGTTCCTCAAACCGGCTGGATAATTGACGGAAATAATATTGAAAAATCTCTTTATGACATCGGCAGAAGATTGGGATTGAACGAAACAGAAAGCGAAGAACTTTCTGATTATTGGACGAAAAAGCTATCAGGTTCGCCCTATTATTTTGTCGGGTTGATAGACGAAGATGAAATTGAAAGACTCGAGCCATTGAAAATCGAGCCCCAACCAAAAACAACAATAAGAATTAGGTTTTACTTTAAATCTCTAAAAGAAATAATACCGGTTAAAAGTCCGGATATAAAAATCAAACAAAGAGTTGGCTTCACGGCTGTAGAATGGGGCGGATACGTTAAATAGTTGACTATCTTACGAGTGGCTCGCTAGAGACATCAAAAGTATCGGCAATGTAGTCAATTATTGGAATTAATGATTTGGCAAAACCCTCGACGGAATCTATTTTTACAATAGCATCATACCACTTTGGCAATATGAAGTTAGCTTGAATAAATCTAGCAGACCAAGACGATTCCACCCCCAATGCGACTGCATAGGGTAAGTACTCGGAAAACTTATCTTCACTACCACGAAACGGTTCATTTTGCGAAAGGAAATTTCGAAAGCGCACCCAATTAACTATAGATTGTCTCCCCATCGGTGTGTAATTGGTAATCAGCGGAGCTGTTTTTATAATCATCATTCCTTCGGCGATCAGCACCAGCCAGAGTAAAAGCAAAAATTTGGGCTCATCGCCAAAAAGTGCATAGAGAATATAACCCGCCAGACCGACAAAGAATACCAGAATGCCAAATACCCTGTATTTAAGATGGAGCCGAGCTGGTGGTTGAGCAAAAAAACCAAGATCGCTGGCATATTTATAGATGTCGAGATAAGTCAAGGCTATTTTTCTGGAAAAAAGATGCCTCGAGGCCCTTTCTTCTACGTCTTGGGAATCGGCAATTTTTTGACTCGGAAGAAAAATTTTATCAAGCAAAATCTCTTCAAATTCAAGCAAAGTCGCCCTCTGCTGAGCGCTAGTTTCTTTTTTGTATATTACAAAATCACTACCGCGATTATAAATATCAATAAAACCACGCCTCGCCAGATCAATCAGTGTGGCCATTATGGCTCTGGAACCAACTCTCCCCTCAATCAAGACACTGACAACAGCAGGAGGGATTGTAGCCGGCAATACGTCTGTCGCCTCTTTCAAGTCAAGTGGAATCCCCTTTTTTCTTTTTGACGACATGAAGGCCAAAATAATAGCAGAGACAACAACAAGGATAGTAATTATTGATAGCCAAGCAATAGGCGAGACAGACTCTATTCCCCCGCTAACTACTTTTGTGACCGGAAGTTTAAAATAACCCTTTGGAAAATATCCGACGATAGTCACGGTTGAATTAGGGTTGACGTCCTTGGCATAATATTCTATCGCCATGCCGTCTTCAGTTATTTTAGCGCCCGAAGCAGTTGCTCCATGGACGGCAATAATTTGTGGATCCTCTTGCAGTCTTATTATTGGCTTAGGTAAATTAACTACAATCTTTGCCTTGGAATAGTATTCGAACTTTTTATCAAGAACGATGTATCGGAGTTCATCATAATCTTTTCGCGGTTTTATGCCTTCTTTGATCTCTCTGTTTAGAATTTTGATGGATCCGTTTTCAAGCAAGTCGATCGATAAAAGATACTCTCCGCTAATGGCGGAGATGTTGTAGTTATCTTGGGGCGAAGCAAAAATCGTGTCTGCCTGCACGCTGTCAACATCCGCCTCGATGGTTTGCCGTGCAAGCAAGTTATCGCGGTAATTAAAAGCAAAAAAAGACAGCGTTGCAAGCAACGAAAAAAATATAAGTTTCCTGTGGTATATTCCAACTATCATTTAAATTGCCAAAACAAGTTCCTTTAATCCTTCCGCATCTTCAATTTTACCACTCTTGATGCGCTCATCAACCAGAATAATTTTGTTATAGATATGAGATAAATTTTCCCAAGAAAACGCTTGAGCAAAATTTCTATTTTTACTAACAACAAAGGGCTTCAAATTACAGATTTTGGCGATTTTGTAATTATCCATCTTTTGATCCTGTTCGATAGCATCTTTAATTTGAGCGATGGCCCTGAAAGAAAAAATTATTGCGCCAAGTACTTTTAGGGGCACTTCGCCTGATTCGATTATGTCCTTGACCAATTTTGCGGAAGATTTCTTATTTCTTTTTAGCAAAGAGTCGGTGAGGGCAAAAACATTCGCACTTATTTCACTTGAAACCATCTGCATGACGTCGTCGAGTTCAATTTTTTCTTTGACATATAGGGATAATTTATCAATCTCGTTGACCAAGCGCCACAAATCTCTACCGGCAATCTCTATCATTTTACTTCGAGCAGCCGCACTTATAGCGACACCATTTTCGCGACAGCGCAAATCAATAAAACTTTCCAGCGCCCTTCCCTCGAGATTTTTAAATTCCTGAAATCTCTTTTTATCTTTTGTAAGCGCCTTAAAAATAGCTGTTCTGCGATCAATTGGCCCTACTTGATAAAAAACTACCACCGTTGAGGGAGGGATTCGGCCAAGAAGCGATGCAACCCCTTCGGTGGTTTGCTTATTTTTATTTGAAACAATATTTCTGACAAGAATGAGTCTGGTGGTTGCAAGAAGGGGCACCGCCTGAATATTTGCCGAAAGCTCTGATAATTCTGCCTGCTCTCCATCGATTTTGGTCAGGTCAAAATCTGAAGCAGAACTTTTTTTATATCTTTGCTCAAGTTCGCTTATTTTTTCACGAATGAGATAATCATTTTCACCAAAGAAAAATAAATACATTTTTAAAACAAACTCTCCTGCGTAGTGATTCCTCTGTCGCTTTGCGGCAATCGCTTAATTAATGATTTAAATCTATATTTTTGTAAAAAATCAATTACCTTAGCTCTGTCAAAATCGTGGGTTTTTGCTCTGGCGATGGGAAAATCAAGCTCGACATCTGTCTTAATGGTTGCCAAAAGATAAGACATAAAAGCATCTTGTTTGCCGTTTAGCAATTTCTGATAAACGGAGTTCTTAAATTTTTCTTCAAACGACTGCTTGTCCTCAAGCGCTTCGTATATTCCCTTTAGCGATCCATAGTTTTTCAAGAGCGCTTTGGCAGTAATTTCGCCAATTCCTGCAACTCCGGGAATATTGTCAGAGCTATCTCCAGAAAGTGCTTTATAATCAATAATCGTTTCAGGGGGAAAGCCGAACTTGCCCAAGACAGCTGTTTCGTCATAGACCATTTCTTTAATTTTTCCCATGGCGCTCATCGCCACCTTAGTTCTTTGATCGACCAACTGAAGAGCGTCTTGATCACCCGTCACAATGATAATTTCGCCCTCCTTAAAATCACCGTTAACTTTTTTGACAATTGTTCCAATCAAATCGTCCGCTTCGTATCCTTCCTTAGATAAAAGAGGGATGCTCATTTTATCTACAAATTCCCAAACATCGGGTATCTGGTCATAAAATTCTTGAGGAGGTTTGATGCGTTTGGCTTTATACTGTTTGAAAATTTCATCTCTAAAGGTGGGTCCCTTAACATCAAAAGCTACCGCCAGATGGGTCGGTTTGAACTTTTCGATCGTGGAAAAAAGAGTCGAGATAAATCCATAGATCGCGTTGACCAAGCGTCCCTCCACCTCAAAGCGAGGAGTAGCATGATATGAACGATGTAAAACCGCATTTCCATCTATCAGAACGAGAAGCATTTTTTCCATGAAACAATTCTAGCTCACTTGAGTACAATTTCAAACTCTTCAAGACTGCTAGCGCAATTTGGCGCCAAAGGATTCTGCCAGAGCCGACGTAATTTTACTCATCTGCTCTTGGGCTTCTTGATCAGAAAGGGTTTTGCTTTCATCTTCCAAATAGATGTGGTATGCAATCGACTTTACATTTTCACCCAAAGACGGTGCGCTAAACTCGTCAAAAAGCTCCACCAAAACCGCCTTTTCGGACGACTCTTTGATTTTTTCTAAAATTTGTTCGTTTTCTATTTCCTTTGCTACAATTATCGCTAAATCCCTCTTGATGGGCGGATATTTTGAGATCGGCCGATAAGACGTATTTATCGGCTTTGATAGCTTGGATTGGTCTTCAAATTCGATCTGGGGCAAATATTTGTCCAAATCAATTTGAGCTACGCTGACGCGAGGTTTTTTAATCTTAAAAGCGGACAACTCATCGGCACTCAAATCTCTTGATTCAAATGCACTTTGGTCAATATTGAGCTTTTGACAAAGTTTCTTTATTACATTTTCTAAATTTTGCGCAGACTTTCCCGAGCAGGCAATCGCCAAAGAGTTTCTCTCTGTTTGTTTATCAAAAATCTTACCAATTTCGAAAATTTCAATGTCGTCAAAAATTGGATTTGAGGCAATAACTTTCAATAAACCTGCGACAAGTGAATTTCTTAAATAACGGTTCTCTTCTTGGATGGGATTAGAAACTTCAACAAGTCCCTCGACATCAAGCTTTGCTACTTGGGCCTCTTTTTGAGAAAGAAAAGTATAGTTTATTGTTTCATCAAAACCCATCTCAACCAGTGCGTCTTTTATTTTCTCCTTTTTGAAATAATCCGAAGAAGTGCTTTTTGAAGTAACCTCAATCTGATTTTCGCCAATTTTTTCAAGTGAATAAAATCTCCCGACTTCTTCACTGAGATCCTGCCACAAGCTGACATCATTTCTCCAGAGAGGGACCCAAACATCGTCTCCGGCAATCTCAAAACCCAAAGCGGTCAAAATCTTTTCCATTTCGCTTTTGTCAATTTTGGTTCCAAGTAGAGCATTTATTTTTTTACTTTCGAGTTTAATTTTTTTTCTTTGCTTTACTTCGCCGGCTTTAACGACACCCTCAAGAATTTTTGCTCCAGAAAGTTCTGCTATCATTAAAGCCGCTTTATCGAGAGCATATCGGACAGACCCTTCGTCAACGCCTCGCTCAAATCGATAGCTTGCTTCGGTTTGAATTCCCAAGAGTCGGCGCGTTTTTCTAATCGATTTTGGATCAAAAACAGCCGCTTCTAGAACAATATCAACAGTATCTTGATCGATCTGACTGTTTAAAAGCCCCATTACACCAGCAATGGCAACCGGTTTTTGACCATCGCCAATCACAACCATCTCATCTGTGAGAGCTCTTGCCACGCCGTCAAGAGTAACCACTTCGCAATTTTCCTGCAGTTGCTCAATCACAATTTTGGAGGCGACAAGCTTGTTTTTGTCAAAGGCGTGAAGAGGATGTCCCAAATCAAGCATGACGTAATTCGTCACATCAACAATATTGTTTATCGGCTTGGCGCCAAGCTTCTCTAATCGATCACAAAGCCATTTGGGAGATGGCGCAACTTTTACATCCTTAATCACCCTTGCAAGATAAAGCGGACAAAGCTTAGTTTTAAGATCGATCGAGATGGCATCTTGGGCGCTCTCTTCGCTTTCCTCTAAAACTATTTCTTCCTTCTGTAAATCTTCTCCTTTATTTGCTGAAAGTTCGCGTGACAAACCAAAATGAGAGAGAAGATCTCCGCGATTTGGAGTTATTTCAAGATCAAGTACCACATCTCCCATTAGAAACTCTCTGACACTTTTTCCCACTACGCAAGAATCATCAAGTATGCAGACACCCCTGTGATCCTTGGAGATTCCCAGTTCCCTTGGCGAGAGTAACATTCCAGTTGATTTGACGCCCCGAATTTCCGCCTCTTCAATCTCAAAATCGAGTACTCTGCTCCCCACTCTAGCCATCGGCACGATTTGACCCACTTCGATATTTGGCGCTCCGCAAACAAGCCGCACCTCCTTCTCGCCGTCAAAAACTGTCGCTAACTGAAGGCGGTCGGCATTGGGGTGTGGTTCAATTTTGATAATTTTTACTGCGACAATCTTTTCGTCAATTGTTGCTCCGGAAATACTTTCAACTTCGGAACCAAGAGCAGTCAAAACTTCGGCAATTTGCGAAACATCCTCGCTGGTTTTGTAATAATCCTTGAGCCAAGATACTAAATATTTCATTTAAAATTGCCTTAAAAATCTTAAGTCCCCCTGCCAGAGCTGTCTGATATCCTTAATGCCGTGTTTTTGTAGCACCAAGCGATCAAGTCCAAGGCCGAAGGCAAATCCACTGTAATCTTGCGAACTCAAACCCATGTTTTTTAAGACTTGCGGGTGGACCATGCCCGACCCAAGTACCTCGAGCCACTTACCATCTTTTAAAATATCAACATCAAACCCCGGCTCAACAAAAGGATAATGGTGTGGTCGGAAACGATACTTCACGTCATCACCGTACAATTTTTTTAAAATCATTTTGAGTGTCCAAAAAAGATTGGCCACAGTGACGTTTTTGTCGATATACAAACCCTCGAGCTGGAAAAATGTCGTTTCATGACGATCATCGGTTGCCTCATTTCTATAACATTTACCAGGAACAATGATCTTAATTGGAGGTTTAGTATTTTTGGCCGCCCTAATTTGACAATTTGAAGTGTGTGTCCTAAGAAGTCTGCCGTCCTTGAGATAAAAGGTATCTTGAACATCTCTGGCAGGATGGTCTTCGGGAACATTGAGGGCATCAAAATTGTGCCATTCGTCATCCACCTCTGGTCCCTCAAAAACCGAAAAACCCAGGTCTTTAAAAAAATCAACCAGCTCTCTCGTTGCTAAAGTCGAAGGATGCAGGTGTCCTCTTTTCATGCCTCGCTCCTTCTTCTTTTCTCAATCAGTTTAAAAACCTGATAAGCAAATTTACTGTTGATAAAATCATAGCTTCCAAGGATCTCAACCGCCTGACCACCGAACTGCTCTTTAAACCTAGTGATCCCCGCCCACTTGGAGCCCGGATTATCAGGGGCACTTCTTCCTATCAGATCATAAAGCTTTGCGCCCTCTTCTTTTGCATCTACTATTATTTGCCAGTGCATCAAATATGGTGCCATCACTTCTCTGTTTTGGCTGGAGGACCCGCCGTAAAGATAACTAGCGACGCCATCATACATTGAAATCAAGGCAGCTGACAGGGGCTTGTTTTCGAAATAGGCAATGTAAACCCACAAGTACTCGGTTTGCTCAAAAGATTTCGCCATTTCCACAAAGTACTCGCGCGATCTCCCGCCGATCCCTTCGCGCTTGACCGTCTGATTATAAATTTCAAAAAACTGGTCAAGGACAATTTTCTCTTTCTCACCAAATTCCTTGAGAGAAACTCTTTTTATTTGAACGCCTTTCCTTTGAGCTAATTTGACATTGTAACGCCCTTTTTGTTTCATTTGTGAAAGAATTGTCCCTCTGGTAGGTGTAAGATCAACAATTTGTCGCCATTTCGGCTGAACCTGTTCAAAAGACTTTTTAAAACCCATCGAGAGCAAAATTTTGTTTGCATTATCACCATAACGATCAATTAATTCGAGTCGCAAAAAAATCGAATTATGCTGCTTGGCCATAGACTTCAATTGCTCTACTTGATTACCGCTTATCTGCGAAGAAGAGACTTCGGGAACATACAGAAAATTTTTTCCAAAAGGAAGCTGTTTTTTGTGAACAAAAAGATTGTCGGAAGAAATAATTTCAAATCCGAAGCTTTTTTTGAAATCCGCCCACTGTTTTGTTTGTAGAATTGAACCCATATTACTTATGTTAAATCTTATCACAAACAGGTAAAAATTACAGTATCGCCCTTCAATATATTAAAACATCGTTTAAATATCAAGACGGGGTTAAGTTGAGGCAAAAGCTAAACGGCTCATACGAGTGAGCCGTTTAAATACCACGGCCCCGGGTTTACCGGGGCCTGAAGAGATGTACAAAGCCGAGGGTTCACGGGGCTTCGAAGACCTCCAGCACCCGAGCGTTGGAGAGCTCGAAGCCAAATCCGCCTCCGCTCTCGATCGAGCTCGAGAGAGCCTCCCCGAACAACCAGAGACGATCAGCGTGGCGGAGCTGGACAGGACGGATGGCAAACGACTGTCGCCCGACCGGTAAAACCCGACAGGGCATCTTGAGGTAGCCATCCTGCTCGAACTTCCGCCTCTCCCGATCTCCGCTCAGGGTGAGCGGAAAGTAAGGAATAACTGCCCGAGCATCACCCAAACGAAAGTGCAGATCGTAACGTCCCGAATCGACCATCCGGTCCGCACAGATGATAACAGTGGTGCTGGTGGGGCTGGCAAGAACGGCGCGCACTGACAAGACGTCCGCCTCCTCGCCGTTTGATACACCGACGACGAGCAGGCACAGCACGACACAAATCGCCTTCATGGGCCTGACTCCAAGTTTATTGAACGCCAAACGCTATGGCGATTATACCCTTTTGACTTTCAAAATCAATCATTTTGCGCTAGAATGTCTTGATGAACAAAAACAAAAAAATATTAGCAATCGAAACCTCCTGTGATGAAACGGCCATGGCCGTTCTTGATTTGCATGAAACCGACGTTGCTTATGACTTCGAAATTCTCTCGAATGTTGTCGCCAGCCAAATCGATCTGCATAAAAAATGGGGTGGAGTTTACCCCGAACTTGCTTCGAGAGCTCACCTTGAAGCAATAATCCCCGTCCTCGAGGAAGCCCTCGAGCCAATTGGAGGGTTGTCAAACTTTTCAAGAGAAATCGACGAAATCGCCGTCACCAAGGAGCCGGGGCTGATTGGCTCTCTGCTAATGGGAATAGAGACAGCGGAGCTTCTGGGAGCATTTTATAAAAAGAGTGTTGTCGAGGTCAATCATCTTGAAGGCCACATATACAGCGCTTTTTGCAATCAAGATAGAAGACAGTTTTCAATAAAGAAAAGCGATATTTTCCCGATATTGGCCTTGGTCGTTTCGGGCGGACATACTTCCCTTATCTTGATGAAGGAGCACCTCAAATATCAAACGATTGGCCAGACTATTGACGATGCCGCCGGTGAAGCTTTTGACAAAGTTGCCAGAATAATGAATCTTGGCTACCCTGGAGGACCGGTGATTGAAAAAATTGCTCAAAGCGGAGATGAAAAAGCATACGAGCTTCCCCAAGGATTAAAAAATAGCCGAGATCTAAATTTCTCTTTTTCCGGCCTCAAAACATCGGTTCTATACAAAACAAAAGACATAAAAACCGGTCAAGAAAAGACACACAACAAAGCCGACATGGCTGCTTCGTTTCAAAAAGCGGTCGCCGATATTCTGATTAAAAAAACGCTCGCCGCCAAGAAAAAATACAATCCCAAGACAATCATCCTTGGCGGAGGCGTCAGTGCTAATGGATATTTGAGGAATAATTTTAGAGATAAGATATCCACATCGTCTTCTAGTCAATCCGGAGAAACGCAAATCCTAATCCCCCCGCGCAATCTATCAACCGACAACGCGGTTGGGATAGCAATCGCAGGAGCGATAAAATAAAATCAGTAACTCATCTCAACATCGCCTCGATATTACGTCCCGAAGAGATGCGATAGCGCGGAATCTCAAAAAGATTTTCCAAATCTATGACTCCAAGTGAAGATTTAGTAGTGACTGCATATTTGTATTTGGCGTCTTTTACCACATCAATCGTCTGCTGGTTATATTTGCCGGCGGGATAACAGAAAGAGATCACAGGAGACGAGGTGATTGCTTCCAGAGTTTCTTTGGATTTTATAAGTTCGTTTTTAAGACTCTCGCCTCGATATTTATCAAGCGAGGGATGGTTGACTGTATGAGAGCCTATCTCATTTCCCTTTGAAAAAATTTCCTTTACCTGATCTTGAGTCACATATTCGCTCTTACCAATTTTGCCGGTGATGATGAAAAAAGTACCGGTTGCTCCATATTTATTTAGTATTGGAAGGGCATAGTTATAATTATCGTCATAGCCATCGTCAAAAGTTGGCACGACGACTTTTTGGGGCAGTTGTTTTTGCAAAATTGCTTCGTCCAATTTTGCAAAAGACATTATCTTGTAACCCTGTTCGCTCAAGTACTTGATCTGCTGTTCAAACTCTTGCTCTGAGACAGTCAACCCTTTCCTGATATCGTCCGCCTTATCGGGCAGGGGCCCAATGTGATGATACATGAAAACCTTGGCGTCAATTTCTTTTTTTATCTCTTGAAACTGATCGTTCTTTGCCTGAGGCGTTGCGGTAGCGGTGGCGGTTACCTGCGCCATCACCTCATCTTGCAGGACTGGCTCGCTTGCATCGATGGGCGGAAAAAGCAAAACTACTGCAACAAAAGCTGAAACAATCATTAAGACAGGTAAAAAAAACGAACTACTCTTGGCTACCCTCATTCCCCTCCTCTTTAGCTGGTCCTCGCAAATACTTTGCCGGCCACGGAACATATGAAGAACTGAATTTCTGGTCGACAATTAATTCACCATTTTTCTTAACTTGATAAGTAAAAGTAGCCTTGGCGCCGGGATGGGCACGATCAATTCTCTTTTCCTCTCCCGGAGCAAGCGAGGGATCATCAATATAAACATTTTCAGGCGCAGGAACCTGGTCGTAAACATAAGGTTCGGAAATTTCTATTTCCCGGCCATCTTTGGTTCCATAAAAATCAAATGTAGCTTTATAGCCCTCGACCCTTCCCTGAATTAGAATATAAGAGGGAGTATTATTAACAAATTTTAGATCGGGAGATGGCGTATAAATCGTTGCATCCATCCCGATCGGAGGTTCATAATAACTCACCCGATAAGAGTGATTGTGTCTTTCGGTGATTTTCAAACCAGAATTCATTGCCGCTCTAAAAAGGGTCGTAGAAACTTGGCACAATCCGCCGCCAAACTCCGGAACAGTTTTATCTTCTTTGATTACCATTTCTTGCAGATAACCGGTGCTTGCATCAACCCTGCCGAGACGTCCAGTGGTAGAAAATTCCTCTCCGGGCTTCAGAAGGACACCTGACACCGCCTGAACACCAGTTTTGACATTGTGAACTCTATTACTCGAACTTCCCGTAAAGGTGGTTGTGGCGCTTCCAATAAGCTCCTTGATACCATACTTAGTGATATCAGAACTCTCACGCGCCTTAATCGAGGGCTCCTGAACCTTCGAGGGCAACTTCAATACCTCCCTCTTGCCACTTTCCAAGATACTTATTATCACATCAGAGGCCTTGTCGATATCAACCATCTCGCCACTTTGTGAGGGGACTTGGATACTCACTACGCCGTCATTGATCGCAAACTTTGCCTCTACTGGATCAATATTAAAATCTTCGCCTTGACTCTCCAGCATTGACGATATTTTTGTTTTACTAAAAGAAACATAGGGCTCCTCATACTCCTTCTCTCCCAGGAAACCTCCTTCTTTCTCCCTTTTTACTAATTGAATCATCGAACCGAGAGTGTTTGACGACCACGTCGCTTTTCCCTTGGGTCCAGACAGCTCAAGATTTGAAGCAACTAATTCAAGCGCCTTTGAGGACAAAGACTGTGCCTCCTCTCTAGAGATTGTTGGCTGATCGTCAATTAGTTCAGCTACAATTTCGCCATCACCTTCAATTGACAAACGCTTAAATATTTCAGCTTTTACTCGGGCTTCATCTATCCCCCGACCAGCCACCGGCTCTACGATTGTAGCCTTTTTGTTTCTAACTATGACATTTGCTTCGGTTTTTGGCTTCCCCACTTGTTGTTCGATCAGCATCAACCAATCCTCCGCCTGTTTCTCATTAAAAGAAAAATCAATCGCCACTTCTTTTTTAGAGAAAAGAGACATCAACAAAGATGCCAAATTTTTTACTGTCGAGCTTTCATGACCGATCGCATAAGCCTTTTCGACAATCTCTTCTTCGTTTAGACTCCAGCCGATTTCACTAAATTTGCTTTCAAAATTTTTCTCCGATACCTTGATTACTATTTTTCTGTCTTTGAGTTCATTGTTTTTTGAAGCAACCTTTTCTTTTAGTTGTTCCCTAGTCTCTCCGGATATCGAATCCTCAAGAAAAAAGATCTTGGGGAGTACTTTGTCCTGATAGTCCTTTGCGTAAGCAATTAAGGAGGCACCAATAGTCACAACCAACACAAGAGAGACGGTGACGACCACCTTGATAAGCAGCAGGCGACGATTATTCTTTTTTACCTTTTTCACTTCCCTCTTTTAATATCTCTTGCAGAACTTCTTTGGCTATAGCACTTTTACTTTGATTTAACTGATCTTGAGTTAATAAGTCAACAAAAACCTCATCACCCTCAGCTACTTTATCAGGTAGGAATTTTTTACTTACTGTAACGCTCTGGTTGTCGGAAAAAACAAGATTAACTCGGTCGCCATCAATATTTGCGACTGTGACTTTGAGTAATTTGTCACTCGTCAATGTTGCTACGCTCATTTTTTTTATGACAGTATCAGGCCGACAATCAGTAGGGCAATAATATTGAGTATCTTGATCATCGGATTAATAGCTGGTCCGGCAGTGTCTTTGTATGGATCTCCAACTGTATCACCTGTAACAGCGGCCTTGTGTGCCTCCGATCCTTTGCCGCCATGATTGCCAAGCTCAATGTATTTCTTAGCATTATCCCAAGCAGCGCCTCCGGAAGTCATCGAAATAGCTACAAACAATCCAGTCACGATTGAGCCGACCAGTAATCCGCCCAAGGCAACTGGTCCAAGAACAAAACCAACAATTATCGGAGCTACAACGGGCAATAGTGAAGGCACAATCATCTGTCTGATTGCCGCCTTGGTCACAATATCAACCGCCTTTGAATAGTCCGGCTTTGTTTTGCCTTCCATCAAACCTTTGATGGTTTTAAACTGACGCCTAACTTCTTCAACTACAAATCCGGCAGTTTTTCCCACAGACTCCATCGCCAATGCCCCAAACCAGTAAGGCAACAAACCTCCGATGAATAACCCGACCAATACCTTTGGATCGGAGAGAGAAAAGTCAATAAACTGTCCGGCATTCTCTATCTCTTGAGTGTAGGAAGCAAATAAAACAATTGCGGCCAGTCCGGCAGATGCAATGGCGTAACCCTTTGTAACCGCCTTGGTTGTGTTTCCAACTGCATCAAGAGGATCGGTTACTTCTCTGACCTTGGATGGCATTTCGGCCATCTCGGCGATGCCTCCGGCATTGTCGGTAATCGGTCCGTATGCATCAATTGCAACGATAATTCCAGTCATAGAAAGCATTGCAAAAGCAGCAATCGCAACCCCATACAATCCAGCGATTTCAAACGCCGCAAGAGTACCAGCCGCTATCACTAATACGGGCCAGACAGTTGATTTCATCGAGATCGCCAAACCGGCAATAATATTTGTGCCATGGCCGGTTGTCGAGGCTTGCGCCAATGATTTTACAGGATGAAAATTGGTCGAAGTAAAATATTCTGTTATCACGATCATTGCCGCAGTGACCACCAGGCCAATCAGGGAGCAATAAAACAACGCCATAGCATCGCTTCCCATCAGCCAATTACTTATGAAATAGAATGCAACCACAGCTATAAGTCCGGAGGCAATCACCCCTTTGTAAAGGGCGCTCATTATCTTTTCACCGCTAAGTTTAATGAAGAAACTTCCGATAATCGATGAAATGATGGATGCTCCGCCCAAGACCAGCGGATAAAGCACCGCTTTATTTGCATCGTCATACAAGAGCGTGCCAAGAAGCATCGCTGCAATTGCCGTCACGGCATAAGTCTCAAAAAGATCGGCCGCCATCCCAGCGCAATCACCGACATTGTCGCCGACGTTGTCGGCAATTACAGCCGGGTTCCTTGGATCATCTTCGGGAATATTTGCTTCAACCTTTCCGACAAGATCAGCCCCTACATCAGCAGCTTTAGTAAATATTCCACCGCCGAGTCTTGCAAAAACAGAAATCAAAGAGCCGCCAAATCCCAAGCCGACCAAATGGTTGACAAGTTCCTTGGTGCTCTCTTCAGGCAGAAGATAGCTAAGCAGAAAATAATAGCCAGCCACCCCCAAAAGACCAAGGCCAACAACTAGCAAACCGGTTACCGATCCGCCCTTAAAAGCAAGATCAAGAGCGCTTTTCATACCGTCTTTTGCTGCCTGAGCGACTCTAACGTTTGCTCTTACAGAGATATACATTCCTATGTATCCCGCCAAAGCGGAGAAAGCCGCTCCGATTATAAAACCAAGAGCGCTGAACCAACCAATTGCAAAATACAAAACAACAGCAATTACTAAAGCAACGATTGCCACGGTTCGATATTGTCTGCTCAAATAAGCCGCCGCACCTTGCTGAATGGCATCGGCAATTTCTAGCATTTTTTTATCACCGGCACTTTTGGAAAGTATCCATCTTGCCATCAACAGTCCGTAAACGATCGCGATCAGCGAACTTATAAGCGCAATATACATACCATAGCTTGCTGTTGTCATGCTTCCTCCAAAATTAAAACAAAGGTTAGTTAAGATTTAGCTTAAATTTGTTTTATTTATATACTATTTCCCTGTACACTTCAAGGGTTTTCGTGGCTGTCAGATTCCAATTAAAGCGCTTGATATTGTCATAACCCCTTTGCACAATCGATTTTTTAAGAGCTTTGTCGTCTAAAACTTGAGAAATTTTTTCGGCGATATCCGAAACGTTTTCAGGATCAAAATAATGCGCTCCAGTTGAGTAAATTTCCTTAAAAAACTCTCGATCGCTAGCAATCAGAGGAGTACCACACGATTGCGCTTCAAGTCCGGGAATTCCAAATCCCTCCGCTAGAGAAGGAAAAACAAAGGCCTCAGCATTGGCATAAATCGCAGGCAAATCCTCATCTTCAACAAATCCGGTGAATTTAACCGAATCTGAAAGCGATAACTCATTGATCCTTTTGACAAGATTCGGAAATTTGGGATCCACGCGACCGGCAAAAACCAAGTCAAGCTTGCCCTGCCATCTCTTGTCATTTGCAATTTGATAAAAGGCCTCGACAAGACGTACCAGATTTTTATGTTCTCGCCATTGCCCGACATAAAGCAAGTATGGATTTTTCAAATTATATTTTTCAAAAAGTTCGGATGAAGATTTATCTTTTGTGTTACAAAACTGCTCGTCGACTCCATTATAAGTCGTTATAACTTTTTCTTTTTTCAGATTAAATGTTTTTACCAACTGTTTGTTGACATAATTTGAAACAGTTAACACTCTTTCACTTTTGCGCGCGGCATGCCCCATCACATATTGATAAGCAATTCTTTTTGCAAAAGGACTTTGTCGCGCAAACTGTGACAAAGTGAGGTCGTGGATTGTCGCTACAAATTTCCCCCGATAATAAACGGGGTGATTAAAATGCGGGAAATGAACAAGATCGAGCTTCAGAGAATCGAGCAAACGAGGCAGAACCAATTGCTCCGACAACGAATAGTGAGTGGCTTGTGTCTCGATCACATCAACAGGATTTTCACGATCCACAAGGAGCTCTTTAAGCTTAGGGTCAAGGGTTGCGCCACTACCCACCAACAGCAAATATTTTTGCTTAGTATCAAGAGGCAGCAAATGTTTTAGCAACTCACAAGAGTAGCGACCAATTCCAGCATGTGAGAGGGACAGGAATCTACCATCAAATAATATTCTTTTTATCGAATCCATTTATTTTTTGAATGTCCAGTTTTTGTTGACAAAAAAATTCCAAAACATCGCAACCGCAGTGGCGATCACCAAGCCATAAAACTCTATCCAATCAAGATATGCCGTAACAACATAAAAGGCGGCACTGTTTATTAGCAACCCTACAATTGCCACAATCATAAACTTACTTGCCTCAACGGCGACTTTCTTCTCTTTTGAGGCAAATGTCCACTTGCGATTCATGTAATAGCTTGACAGAGCCGAAACTACGAAAGAAAGGGCTTTTGCAATCTGCCTGATCAATTGAATATCAAGAGAGACTAGATTCTGGAGCAAAATCCTAAGGGGTAAATAAACCACCCAATCAACCAGTGTGTTAATACCTCCTACAATAGCAAATTTTACAAATTGTCTAACTGATTTTTTTTGCGAAAAAAGTTTGAATACGAGTTTAGCGGACTTAGAGAGTTCGCCGGAAATTTTTGATTCCCCAGTCACCCGGTCCTTAAAGATAATTGGTGTTTCTTTCAGTTTAAATTTATTTTCTTGAGCCAAAAGCAACATCTCAACTTGAAAGGCATAACCGGCCGCCTGAATAGCATCCAGATCTATTGATTTAAAAAATTCTAGGGGATAGCATTTGAAACCGGCCGTGGCATCTTTTGCCTTAATGGCAAGAATTAATCTGACGACAAAATTCGCCCCCCAGCTATTGATGTATCTTTTTACATCCCATCCGACAATTCTTCCTCCCCTGATATATCTTGAACCTATCGCCACAGTTTGATCGTCACAAAGAGCTATCAAGGGATTTAGCGCTTCAGGCGGGTGAGAGAAATCGGCATCCATGGAAATGAACTTCTCATACCCCTTGCTCATCCCCCACTTGAATCCGGCAACATAAGCGCGCCCCAAACCCTCTTTTTTTGTTCTGTTTAGAAGATGAACCTTTTTGTTTTTTTTGGCGATTTCCTCTACAATTTTTCCCGTGCCGTCAGGTGAGCTGTCATCAACAACCAAAATATCAACCCCATCGGCTTTGTTAAAAATTTCATCTATAATTTTTTTTATATTGCCCTTCTCGTTGTAAGTTGGAATGACAATCAGGTTTTTTTCTGTTCCCATAAATCTCAATTTACACCCCGCAGCTGTTTTTGTAAATCGTTTTTAGCTAAAATAAGTCAAGAAAAAGTCAAAAATGAGCAAAATTACAAATTTTATCAAAAAATATCGGGTCTTTATTTTTTTAATTTCGTTGATAATGCTTTGCGCAATCGCAAGATTTTACGGATTAAACTCCCTTCTTCATTTTGATGTAGATGAAGCAACTCACACGCAAATAATCACAAATATATTTGAAAAATTTGATCTGGTAGCCAAGGGCCCTCCCGCCTCAAGTGGCGAGACGCTTTATCACGGAGCCTTCTATTATTACCTCTATCTACCTTTTGGTATTATCGGAAACGGAAATCCCCTCTACCTGTCGATTTTCACGATCATCCTTTCTATTGCTTCCATACCCCTTTTATATCTGGCGCTGGAGAGGGCGTTTGGAGGACGAGTTGCTTTTTTCTCAACAATTTTCTACGGCCTATCAAGCAGTGTCATTCTTTACAGCAGATGGATTTGGAACCCAAACTCCATCCCCTTCTTCTTCATCCTTGCACTCTTTGCTCTTTCTAGAATAAATGAAAAAAGGGGCACTTATTTAGTTTTACTGTTTTTTGCGATTAGCTGTATCTCGCAACTTCATTTTGGGTCAATGCTTCTTCCCGTACTCATCCTCCTTCTTCTACCTTGGTTGTTAAAAATGAAATTTGGCCTGAAAGCCTGGATGGTCGCGATTTGTGCTTTTCTAATTCCTTGGCTACCGACCATTTATTACGAGATCATAAGTAATTTTGAACTATTAAGAGGCCTCTTGCACATGAGCGATGGCACCAGAGAAAGCCTGACACTAATCGACAGAATTATGCGCTCCTACAATTACTTTATTTTTATGTTTGATAACATTAACAGACTTTCGAGCCAGTATTTTATTCTCTCGATCTTAACGCTTGTTAGTATGCTTGTCCTGTACATAAGAAAGCCAAACAAGCAGGCAAATGGCCTTGTTGCAATTTTTCTTCTCGGATCACTTGTTTACATATTCTTAGTTTGCGCGGCTTATAGCGGTATTTTACACATCCATTTTGTCGAAGAAATTTTCGTGCTAATGGCCATCACCCTTGGATCATTAGTAGCGCAATTATCTAGAAATAAATTCACTATTTTGGCGGCAATTTTTATTACTTGCCTTGCCGTATCTAATAATTACGCTCAATACAAAAAAGAAATTATAGGGGGTAAAAGAGAGTTTGAAACTCACAAAAAAGTCTGTCAAAAAATTGAAGACACCGGCGATAAAAGCGCTTTAGTTTTTATAAATGGCAAAGAGAATCCAAATTTTATAAAATACATCTGCCAGAGATTTTACGGAATTGATATTGGAGAATATCCAGATAATACGTACTACTTCGAAACCGATTTCAAAAATAAGTTTAACTCTAGTAGAGTAGATATATAGGAGGAAAATGAAAAAAACCCTTGGAATATTGTTGATAATATCCGCGATTTTAATTACTTTTGCGATTTTGTATACAAAGTATTTCGACACAAGTGACAAGACTGCCACAAACTCCGATAGCTCTGTCTTAAATCTTCAAAAAGAAAATTTTGTCTGGGGAGCCAACACTTCCTGCTACCAAATAGATGGTTATGTAGAGGAAACAGCCGATAAACAGATAGAAATTATCAATGATCTAAAAATAAATACCGTCAGAATGTTTTTGGAAAGAAGAATTAGTCTTGAACCATTTGAGGTAATTTACGACGAAAAGGCGAACGACAGTTTTGTCGAAAAATTAAAAGAAAACAACAAAGACATAGTGATGATTGTCGATGGTGACATTATCAATAGTGCGACAATTGACGGTTTCGATCAGGAGTCGGCCGGCTATCAAATGGGAAAATACGCCGCCTCAAGATACAAGGGCAAAATAAAATATTATCAGATAGCAAACGAAGTCACCGGTACGAGCATTAAACCATCCGATCCGAGCTTCACCGGTCCAACTTTCAAGGGCGATTATAATGTTGAATATTCGACCGAAAGGTATCGGGCATTACTAGGTTGGCTAAAGGGTATGCAAAAAGGTATCAGGGAGAGCGACGAACAGGCAAAGATCGTTATAAGCGGGCATTGGCATTTATATTTCATCATCGACAAATTAATCAAAGACGGCATAGATCCCGACGTTATCGGTTGGGCTTGGTATAGCGATGACGGAGACGATATCACTGAAAGAGATCTGGGAGAGGGTAAGAGTTTCAATTTAGCTGCGAAGCTCAATGAGTTTGGACGAGATGTTTGGATTATCGAGTTAAATTCAACCAAGGGAAGCTATAATGAGAGTAAAAAGAGAAACGACGAAGAATACCAGTCAAATTTTCTGAAAAAGATGGTGCCAAATTTGATCGAAACCGGTCTGATAAAGGGAATTTTGATATACACCCTTTTCGACACTCCATCCTTTGCCGACGGCCGAGACGAAAGCGAAACACACTGGGGACTAGTCAATGTCAGCAAAAACAAAAATGGCAGTGTGGTTTTTAAGACAAAAAAAGCCTTCAGCACTTTCAGGAGTTTGATCGAAAAGTACTCAAACTAGTTCCTGATCAGCTCAATATAGTCAACAGCAAGCTCCGCCCCTCCGGCTGATTTAACCCTAAGCTCTACTTGTGAGACCGGATCTAAAAGCTCGAACTCGAGTTTAAAGTCTTGATAAGAACCATTATTGGTTTTTGATTTTAACTCTGCTCGCGCAAGGCCACCACTTGCACCGACAACATCAATAATCGCTGGATTGTTTTCGTCTTTGATGTTTTTGATCGCAAGTCTAAAATTAGCAGTATACCTACCTTCGCCGAGATTAAGATAGGGACCGCTGACCAAATAACCTAGAGCGTTTTCATTGCAAAATCTCTGCTTACCCGCGCTGAAGGAACCTGATTCAGAAATCGATCCCATTTGAGAACTCAAATTTTCTGCTTCGATTTTGTTTGTTAGCTTTACATCAACCTTGATTGGGTAATAGTAAAAAACAGTTTTTAACCCGATGTTTTTCGTCACAATATAAAACGACTCCTTTTGTTGTTCTATTTTATTTTTCAGTATCTCAATATCGTCTATCTGTTCAAATTTTTCAGCTTTAACGATTATCTCATCTTTTTGGACGAAGCCCTGGTAGTTATTACCGATTCTGGTTTCGCTTTGATTTATTCCTAGTACCAGTTCTAGTTCTTCAGGGTCCTCATCCTCCGCTATATAAAACCAGCCGTCTTTATCAGTAAAAGTCCAATTCAAAACAGATTTACCATACTTTAATGAGCGCAGGAAACATTTTAAAAGATCAAGCCTGGAAGCATCCTCTTTCACGACCCTGCAAAGCTGATTTGAATAAATATTTACAGCTAGGTTTGAAACCGGCAAATTATCGGAAACTATTCTGCCAAAAGTTATATTTTTTGTTTTCGAAATCTCCGCAATATCATCTACAACACCTTTGCTTCTTTCAAACGAAAGCTTATAGATCGCTTGTTTAAAAATCGACGAAGTGCGATCTATGCTAACATTCATTTTTGTAAAAACCTCGAAGAGTAAAGTGGGATGATCAGATGCCCCATTGGCACCCGAAGATCGAATATCGAAGTATTGGCCGTCAAAACGCCAAAAAGGATGATAGATAGCGTCACTTGATAGATAAGCGCTCGCACCTCTTGAAATGGCATCTCTTGATTTTTTGTATACTTCCCCCGCCCCCACTCCTACATCTCCAAAATTAATAAATTCACCGTCATAAGAAGACCATGTACGAGTGACATTGGAAGAGGAAAACACACCGCCTGGATCAGATTTTTTCTGAAACTCGGATAAAGATTCATTTGGCGATGGCAAATTGTGATACGCGTAAACCTGGGGCACAACAATTAAAATAAGTTGTAAAACTACGACTACATAAACAAATAACCCCAACCTTTTTAATTTCAAACAAAGAAGCGAAGACAAAACGGCAATCGGCGCCAATGACATCATCATCGCTCTGCCATGAAGATTTTCATAAATATACGACGAAGTCAAAAGTGGCGGTAAAAGCCAAATAGCAAAGGCCACAAATTGGCGATAATGTTTTTTAAAGACAATAAGCAAAAGCGACGCAAAAGATAAAATTAGAGGCAATGAAATGCTCACAGTAGAAAAACGCTTTAAATATTCTACAAAAGAAATGGAGCTGCGATCGCCGACGTTTCCAAAAAGCAGAAACTCGACTGCAGCGGAAAAGCTATTTATTCCCATTGCAATGTACCCCTTTGATTCTGAATAAATAAGCAGAAGAGAATACATTGCAATACTGGTAAGAGCAAAGAAAACAAAAAGTATCACCGATAGAACAATTCCACGAAGAGTCTTTTTTCTCAAAACGGGAAGCTTTATCAAAGCAACCGCAAAAAAAGCTACCGACCAAAAAGCAACTTGAGTGTGAGCAAGAGCTGCAAGTGAAAGGGCTAGGCCAGAAAAAATGATTAATAAGTATTGTTTCAATTTTTTCTCGCTTTCACAAAATAGTACAAAGAAATACAGAGACAAATAAAAAAAGAAGTGCATTGTTGCATCAACCAAAATTGTTATTTGCGAAATATAGACATATGGAAAAATCGCATAAATAATAGACGACATCCAAGCGACTGTGCTGCCAAAAAGTCTTCTTAAAATAGCAAAAAATAAAATAATCGAGGAACACCCCAGCAAGGCCGAGGCGAGGGAGGCTGAAAGCGCCGGACTTGAGAAAATTTGCAATCGATAAATTAAATTTGAAAAAAATAGGTACAAGGGATGAAAGGGGGCGTGACCATTGGTGAGGGCTTTAAGAAAATCGCTCTCGGTGGTTCTTGCGATATATTGATTTGAATCAAAAAAATCTGCAGAGGAACTCAAAAGTAATATTCTCGATAAAAATAATGACAAAATTGCAAGAGAAAAAATAACTACACTTCTAGATTTTACTAAGCACTCTTCCGTTTTATAAAATCTATAAATTTCCTTAAATCCTTTCAAAATAACCGAAAAATTGGCGCCGGTTGGGCGTCCCGCAGTTCTTTTGAAATGACAAACCGGCTTTTGCAAAATTCGACAGCCCTTTTTCTTAATTTTAAATAAAAGCTCTGCAGAAAACGCCGCACCTTGCGAAATTATCTCTAGATCAGAAATTGTTTGTTTCTTAAAAAGTTTGAAGGCACAGTCAATGTCTTTGAATTTTATCCCAAGAAGCAGGAAGCAAATAATTCTCCAGCCCAAAGCGTTCAAGTGACGCCTTGTACCCTCAGCTCTATTTTTTCTATATCCTATCACCGCATCATTTTTGTCGATAAATTTAATGAATTCATCTAGCTGATTAATATCAAACTGCAAGTCAGAATCAGTGAAAAATATCAGTTCCCCTTGAGCCAAACTCAAACCCTTCCAAACCGCCGCCCCGTAACCAAGATTTTTTTCGTGATCGATAATTTTTAGATTTTTCTCAAATTTCTGACAATTTCGCGCATTATCGAGAGTTTTATCGCTACTTCCATCGTTAACAATGATTATTTCATAATTTTTATACCGCTTTTTCAAATAAGAAGAAGCTTTTTCGATCGCAAGTGCAATACTTTCCTGCTCGTTGAAGGCAGGCATCACTAACGAAAATTCTAGACTTTCATTTTTTTTCACGTGTTTTATTTAAAAAATATTTTTATTAAGCTAAAGCAAGCCGAGCAAAATCCAGAATAATATCGACAAATCATTTCTGAAAAAAGGCGTATCAACAATACCATAAATTAAAATTGAAGACAGCGCAGAAACAATTACCGGATCCCTCGAGTTCTTGAGAAAAAAGTAGAGCATTAATATAAATGAAGTGATACCCAGTAATCCCATGGTCAAATATATGTGAAAAAATAAATTGTGAGCAGTTAAGGCTTGTGGCGCTATGTACTCACTGTAATTTATCCGCCCTCTTGTGAGATCGGTAAAATAATCTTGAAAATTTGACAGACCAACCCCCGCCAGCGGCCTTTCCTCGGCGATCTCAATCGAAGTCGTCCAAATGTAATATCTTATGTTTGACGAATTACCCACTCTACCCATTGCGCCAAAATTTGGTCTGAAAACCCATAGCACACCGGCTATGAGCACAATTGAAAATAAAACGGCAAAAAGTTTGTAATATGCGAGGTATTTTTTTGCTATAAATTGAGCGCAAACCATCGCAAGACCAACCGGTAAAGCTAGATAAGCCCCTCTTGAGCCGCTTAAAATTATTGCCACAAATATTAAAACGTCCGCAGTTAGATAGAACAAAAACTTCCCGCTCGCTCTAAAGTTTTTGATCAAACCATGAAATCCAATAATAAAGATCGGGACCAAAAACATTGTCAGATAATTTGGGCTCAATCTATCAAGATCAAGTAATCGCCCATCAGAAGAACTCGTCCCGAAAGCAAACATTACTAGGCTTGCGCTAGCGGTAAGGGCGCCGGAGACAACTAGACAAGCAGGCAACAGCTTAATACTTTCCCTATCGCCATATCTAATCGTCAAAAATATCAGAAAGCCATCAATAAAATATGCTTTAAATATACCGGATGATCTAATAAATTGAGGGTCAACAAAAACACTGATCAAGGCAGTTACGACAAAAAATAATGATACAAAAAAATATAAGTCGAATTTTATTTTAATCTTTTTCTCTAAAAGACCTGCTAAAAAAGTTATGTAAATAAGAACTTCAAGAGCAGTTGAAGGGATCGAAAAAATACTAAATCTCAAGATATAAAGGGGCAGAAAAATTACAGTTAAAATAATAAAAATATTGAAAAAACCAAACTGCTTGAATCTTTTTTTGACCTCATTCATTCACACCCTCCAATGCAACTCTACTTGAAGCGGAAAGAAGAGCGATCAAGTACCAAATATGAATAATATAAAGGGTTGAAAAAGTAGTGTACTGAACCAATATGCCAATAAAAGAAACAAGCAGAGCAAAAACTGTCGCTTTCAAGAAAGTTTCCTTTGACTTTCTCAGCGCTGAAACAGAATTTGTTATCAGAGAAATAATCAGGGCGACAAAAGACAGAAACACCACCAAACCGCCCTCTGAGAGAATTTCCAAATACTCATTATTGACGATCGACCAACCATCTTCTTCAGGGGGCTCGTCAGGGTCACCTTGAATGACGGGGCCAAAATTCCCAAGACCAACCCCAAGGACTGGATTGTGAGTAAAAAGTTCCCACGCCAAGGATGCAGTCGAAAGTCGCAAAACAACCGACTCTCCCTCGTCCCTATCCTCTACTGCCACGTGAGCAACGAACTCGTCAATAGCCCTAGATTCACCCTTTGACAAAGCGAAATACGCACCAAACCCAACTATAAAAATCATAGCTAGAGAAATGGCCACAACCTTGAAATTTAAAATGGCTTTTCTTTGTGAAACGAGCAAAATAAGCAAGACAGCCGCGGCTCCAAGATAAGCCCCGCGAGAAACAGCCAAAATAAAATCAATCAAAAGGGCGCCAAGTAAAATATACGACAAAGTTTTATTGAAAACTCCTCCGATTAGCCCTTTTAGATTCAAAACGAAAATAAGCAAAATCGGAATAAATAAATAATTGGCAAAATAAAGAGGTTCTTGAGAAAAGGCCTGAATTCTGGCGAACCCAAATGTAGATTGATCATAGCCCTCCTTAAGAAGTGTGATTTCGTTTGGCAACCCTACAGCATCTCCGGCAAACTGCATCAGTCCGAAGAAACCAGAAAAAAGAGCCCCCCACAATATTGCGGTCAAGACTTTCTTTATATCTTCTTTTGTTTTAACGGAAAGGGTCACGATCATATAAAGAGCACCCATCAAAAGCATGAAAACGTAGACTTGAATCGCCCGTGAAAAATTAATCGCCACCGTCAGGCTAATTAACAAAAAAAGCAGAAAATAGATAACGGAAAACCTTACCTTATCTCTAGGAATCTTGCTTCTTTCAGCAAAAAAAGAAATCAGGCAAGCGATAAGTGATATCAGGATCAAAATATGATTTATCTTCAAAGTTGCTCCGCCGATCTCAAGAGTGGGAACTCTTTCAAAGGGCAAGAAAAAACCTATTAAGATAGGAGCTATCACCGGCTTTTTCACAATTAGCGGAATCAGCCCTATCGCTAATGTAAGCGAAAGTATAAAGACAAGGCCGATAGGAAACTTCAAGTAGGACAGAGCGATGCCGGATACAAATGCCAAAATAATCGCTATGAAATAAAAGACAATCAGGCCTCGATTTTTCATTATTTTGTTAAACATTTTTCATAAATTTCTATAGTCTTGCGGGCGGTTTGCTTCCAATCAAACTTACTAACCTGCTCAATGTTTTTCTTTTGCATTTCACGGTAAAGTGAACTATCACGATTAAGCTTGGTAATGGCCTCTATCCAAGCGCTCTTCTTTCTTGGTGAAATTAAAATTCCCGCATCCCCTATAACTTCGGGCATCGAAGAAGTGTCCGATGAAATGACGGGAACGCCACAGGCCATCGCCTCAAGGGGCGGCAAGCCGAACCCTTCATAAAGTGACGGGAAAGTGAAAATTTTTGCCCCTTGATAAAGAGCCGCTTTGTCCTTCTCGTCGATGTAGCCAGTAAAGATTACTTTATCTTTGAGATTGAGTTTTTCAACCTTTTCAAACAAACCTTCGTAATACCACCCCTTTTTCCCGGTGATCACCAATGATAAATTTTTGTTTTTGGGATCTTTGATAACCTCAAAGAAAACATCTATCAAAAAATTCAGGTTTTTACGGGGTTCGAGGGTGCCTACATGCAGTAAATAATCATTTTCAAGATTGTACTTATCGCGAATTATTTTCAAATCGTTTGAGCCAGCAGGTTTTTTCAACCTTGAATCGTAGCCGTTGTGGATAACTGTAATTTTGTCAGAAGGAATTTTCAAAACCCTAACTATGTCCGCCTTCGTAGAATGTGAAATTGAAATTATCTGCTTTGCCTTGCGATAAGAAAAGGGCATCCATTTAGAATAAAAAATTCTTGAGGCAAATGGAATATTCTGGGGAAACAAAATGCTGATAATGTCATGGATCGTCACAACTACCTCGCCACTAAACATCATCGGAGCAGAAAAGCACGGTTGATGAATAATTTGAGCACCATGATTTTTGGCTAAACGAGGAAATTTATATTGGTCCCAAATAAATCGCTCTGGTGTGGAAAAATCTTTTGACGTGTCTGGACTGATTAAAACAAACTCATTTTGTGCGCCATTTTCCTTAAGATTTTCGACTAAATTTGAAACATAAAAACCAAATCCGGTTGGTTGACCTAGGGTAGTTTGGGTATCAATGGCAATTTTCAATCTCTGCTCCTTGAAATTAGACTATTAACAAAACCTGCGGGCAATACATTGAAAATATAAATACAAAGAACATAAACCGCTACGCAAAAAGCGCAAGCAAGCATAACGTTAATATTGGCTTGAAGCATTAAATAAGCAACCGCGCCCATAGCCAGAGAGCAAAGGATAATCCTCGGGATTCTATCTAACTTCAGTGGTATTTTTATAAATCTTCTCGAAACGATATAAGTGACAGCCACAACCAGAATTTCCGTTGTCAATGTAGCGAATGCCGCACCAACATAGCTAAAACGCGGAATCAAAATTAGATTCAAGACAACATTAAAAAGGGCAAAGCCGATGGTTGGATAAACAAGTGCTTTCTGTCCTCCAATTGATACAACCAAGTAATTGTATAAAGCGGTGAAAAAATTGATCCCGACAGAAAAAATCAAAATCCTCAGACAGGTCACGGACGTCATCTGATAACCCATTATACTTACCGTTGAAGAGGATATGAATTCATCTCCGCGCGATCCGGCAATAAAAGAAATAATCGGCGCAGATAAAATGAATGTAGCCACTACGATTGGTGCCGCCAAAACCACCAAGGCATCAAACTGTTTCTGAAAAGCACTGTTTAATCGACTGTCTTTGTTGACTGCGTAGCTGGTAATCAAGGGGAAAGCCGCCCCCAGAAGCATGGTCGGAATATATTGCAAAACCTCCAGAAGCTTGTACGGAGTTCCATAAATACCTACATCAACCATCCCTTTCATAAAAGAAAGCATCAGGGAGTCCATTTTGTAATAAACAAATCCAAACATCATCGTAATACCGATCGGCGCAGCCAAAGCGATCACTTTTTTCAAATACACCTTGTCAAAAGAAAAGCCGATCTCAACATATTTTGAAACCGCGAAAAGATTTATCAAAAAATTAAGGGCATTGCCTGCAATATAGGAGGCCATAATGACATAGAAGCCGGCCTGCAAATAAACAAGCAAATAAATTATCAAAAGAGTTAAGATTCTCCCGACAACCTCGGCTCCAACAGCAATGTCCATCCGATACTTGTTCAAGAAAACACCGACCAAGGTTGAGTTCATCGTCAGAAAAAACCAAGCCAGCGTCACTATTCCCACTGCCAGCTTCACATCATAAGGATAATTAAATAACCAAACGCAAGCAAAGGAGAGTAGATGCACAAAAAGTGCCAAAAATAACCGCAAAGTGAAAATGTTTTTAAATACCTTATTTTTGTCTTCGCTAATAGAGAGCTCCCTGATAAGCGTCCATTGCAAGCCAAAATCAGCAAAAATTGAGAAAAAAGCGACAAAAGCAAAGGCAGTTGTGTATTTGCCCACCCCCTCAATCCCAAGGTACTCGAAAAGAGCGGCTACCGTCGCCAAAGATACCAAAATGCCCACAAGCTTGCCGATCATCTGCGCTCCGGCACTATAAGCAATCTTCTTTGTATTGTTATCGTTCATATAAAAAGGTTTTCTACGAGTAAAATATTACTTCAAAGACTTCAAATAGGCAACACGAAAGACAGCTTTATTTGACGCAAGTATTTTTGTATAATTAATTCAAAAGGAGGGTAACTGGACCCAAAGAAAAAGATGATTCTTATCGTGTTGGGATTGACGGTGGTTTTGATAATCATCTTGTTAATTCTGTCACCGACAAGCAAAAAAGATCAATCAATAACCGAGCAAGACAAAATCAAGACCTCTCAAGGAGAAAATAACATTGTTGCTCTTCCGACCCAAACAGCTTCCTCGCCCCAAGGGGGTGGGATCTCCGGTGGCAAGCTCGCCGATTCGAGTGTTGCAGTGGCGTCGGTAACACCATTTCCTGGATCGGGAGATCTGGACTGGACAAGAAACGACAAAATTGACCGAGAAAAACTAGTGGAAAACAGCAAGGTGAGAAATATCAGTGCCTGTGAATTATCGGGACTTGAAAACAGCTGGAAAAACCCGGTTGAGAAATTCGTTTGCGATAGCATGGAATTTCTCGACCTAAGAGTTTTGGAGGGATTAAATCAACTAGCTTGTATGCTTTCGCTTAATGCCCTTCAAACAAATGTCGATGCAGATCTTGACATGGCCTACATCGACGGAGAGTGTCGAATAATAGATAGAAAATGAAAAAAGTTATATTCATCCTCTCAGCTGTCTTTTTGCTCTCCGGTTTTGGCGCACCGTGCCTTTGCGCTAACACTGCGCTAGCCTATAGCCCAGGTCAACCTGGTGAATTGACAGAAGCGCTGAGACTTCAAAAAAGCAGCAGCGAGTGGATCAACCAGCTATACAATGTCAGCAAAACACTCCTAAATGCCATTTTGCTCATTGGATTAATCATTGCCGCAATCGCTATGACCTTAAGTCTGCCGATAGAGAGCTACACTATCAAAAAAATGATGCCCCGAGTTATATTTGCTGTGTTAATCGGAAACACCATAATCAGCATCGCCGCCATCGGATCCTCAATCATCGACAACATCATGCAAATAAGTATTTTCAAATGGACCTGGACAGACACGCTTTCGATTATGGGAATGAACCTGGCGGATACCCTCAAAGCGTTTGCATATTCTCTTCCGGCGATAACCAATGCGGTTTCGGGTGGAATTCTTGTGATTGGGCTACTCTTATCGCTTCTACCAGCACTTTTTATAATAATCGTAAATTTGTTCCTTAGCCTTCGAGTTTGGATTGTATTAATAGCGGTTGCGCTAGGTCCGATTGCCGTAGGGCTTTCACTCCTCCCCTTTACAGAAGGTCTTTACAAAAAATGGTACAAGATTTTGATATTTTGGCTTGTTTTTCCGCTAATTGTTAACTTCTTTTTATTTATCATCAAACTAATACCAGATATAAATCCCTAGCTAAAAGCAATTGGAGGAAAAATGAGTGAAGTTATCGCAGAGTTAATTCCAATGTTAGTAAGAACTGGAATTTTGTTACTGATAATTATGGCCCCGTTTAAATGGGAAAAAGAGTTGAGTGGATTGTGGTCTCAGGTGGTTAAATACGGCAAGATTGCCGCTGTTACTCAGGTGGCAACAATCGGCGCTGGCATAGCAGTAGGATCAAGAAATATTATAGAACGGCGTAAGGCGGCAAGAAATTTTGAATTTAAAAAACTCACAAGTCAAAGCGGAGAAGAATTAAATAAAAGCATAGACTCATTAGCACAGGCACGGGTAAGGCGCACCGCCAAAGATCCAGACGAAGCCAAGCGCGTAGATTTTGACACGGCAAAAGCCGAAATAAGCCAAGAAATACAAGACGGGAACAAAAGCGATATAATCAAAGACATTGCTTATGATTCGCCGGCTGGCAAACCAAAAAAAGGCTTCAACGCAAACTTTGCGATGGGTAGGTTGGGGTCGTTTGCATTTCCCGATAGGTACCTTGACAGGATACTAACCGGCACTTCAACTGTAATGTTTCTTACGCAAGCATTGAAAAACCGTTCCGAGTTTAAAAAGAACATAGCAAAATCAACATTTGGCAAATTTGCAGAAACGGGACTAGCCGAGGGAGCCCCCGCAAAAATAGATCGAAGGATTCAGGGGCAATATGAAGACATTCGAACATTTGACTCAATCAGCGATGTGGCAGATTATGATCCAGAAAATTTAAAAGTACTCAGGGGTATATATGCTCGTTTAATGGGCCTGCCGTATAACGAAGATGAAAGCCTAATGACAACCGATCAGTTAGTAGCGGTGACAAGTGGCCTTATCGAACATTTAAAGGATCCCATCCTCGGCGGAAAAGATGCGAGAGCCTATGATAACGATCCAGTGCTTATTGCCTTCCAAGAATATCACCGCAACAAACCAAATGGCCCGACTGATGGCTACAACGAAATCGGAGCAATGATCGCTGTTCACAAAAAAATAATGGAACTGGCCCCTAGAGAACTGAGCCGTTATGCAAGAGGAGAAAAGCTTGGTGAAGAAGATAGAAGAAGGTTTATGAGCGCAAGCATGTTGGGTCAACTAGGAAAAGTAGGGTATCAACCCACAGATTTCAAAACAAAAGATAGGGGTTCTGGTGACGAAGGTGACGAAGAACCACCTCCAGGAACAAGCCCTACAGGACCAAGCAGACCACCGACGCCAACTCCACCACCACCTCCGGAATCATCGTCAAGTCCAGACTACCTGGAACTTGTAAAAGCCGTCTCCGCAGTGGAGAGCAAGGTTGAATCTTCAGGAGATAGGGCTAAGGATGGCCTGGAAAAAATCGGGGGGCTAATCGCACACTTCGGCGAAAACCCTCCGAAAAACATTGACGCTCAAGCAGTGGCTCAAACTAATAGACGAATCTTGACGCAATTAAAAGATCGAGGGAAAGAAACAGTCGCAGATCAAATCGAAAGCGAGGGACAATCTCTTGATGTCGAGAGTTTGCCCGAAGAAGACAGGGGCGTTGCAGAAGAATATTTACGAAACCAGAGAATTGCGACCGCCCTTTCGGTTAACGAAACTAACCCCATAGCAATTAGTATAGCGCAAAACATATTGACAAAACCAGGAGAGGACCTACCTAACAAATTGAATCAACTACAGAGCTCTCTTGATGCATTAACTAAAACTCGAGATGGAGGCGATGCGTTCAGAGGTCCCATAATACAAGCCATAAAAGACATAACCGGCACCACTGCAACCTCCGAAAGAGACATAATATTTAATACTCAAAGCGCTATTGAGGCATTGAGAAACATAAACCCAAAGGAGTAGTTAATGAAAAATTTGACTCTTAGGTTATATGAAAATATCCTTCTTCAAAATACCCGTGATGAATTGGTAATAGAATTAGTTGGTGAACTTGACTACTTAAAGGATAAGATAAAGAAAATGGCAGAAAAAAAACTACCTTTATCTATTGAAAGGGGCGACCGGTCAGCCATTCGTAGTATCATCAGAGAATTAGCAGAGTGTCATCTAAAACTAAATGATCCGAGAAAATGGCAGGATATTGAAAGTGCGAAACGCGAAGAATTGATAGCATTAACTACTGAACAAATTATCAAGATATTAATCGAAAAATACCCTTCTCTAAATGAAGATAGCCTTTATGCAATCGGCCCTGCATTGATAGAGTGGAACTTTCAAGCCACACAATGGAGAAATGAGGAATAAATAATGCCTGATGAAAAACAAATCAATAACGATCAAAATGAAGAACTTGACACCAAAGAGGATGGTCCCGACTCTTTGCAAGATGCTTACGACGACTACGAATCAATACGAGATTTAATAAAAAAACCATCTGATAATAAAAATAAAGAAGACTCTAGTCAATCAAATCAAAAAGAAAACGAGCCTACCGCCGGTGAACGAGGGGCTAAAGAAGAACAAGCCGACCTCCGTCAAGCAGATAGCCAAAATGTAAACCCCAATCAATCGCCAGAGGGACAGGATCGGCGCCCAACCCAAGAAACCAAAGCACCACAAAATACAAATCCTCGTGCCAAGGAAAACCAGACCGGCCAAGCAACGAAGGATGCAAGCGAAAGCAACCCAAAGTCAAGTGGGGCCGAAGAAGCTCGAGCACCGGAGAGAGCGCCTCAAGCACAAACCCAGAACGCCAAAGGCACTCCGGCGACACAAGGCGAACAGGGTGCCAAGGGGGCACTTTCTCAAGCCGGCAAGACAGGAGCTAGCGCTGAAAAAAACCTAGCCGGCCAAGGACTGAAGGCTGGAGCAAAACAAGCGGGTAAGGAAGTGGCCAAAGAAGGAGCGCTTGCCGCCAGTCGCACAGCCGCGGCAGCCGCTGCGCCAGAATCTATGGGAGCTTCCCTTGCCGCCCAAGCCGGAATCGAGGCTGCCTCGCGATCAGTCGGATTTATTCAAAAAAATTTTTGGCTGATTCTAACTATCGTAATCGCCTTATCTTTTGTAATCGGCGGAGGATTTGCCTACACCTACTTGGCTAAATTCTTTTTCTTCAATAAATTGGGAGGCGAGGAGAAGCAATTGTTAAACGATCTTCGAGATGGCGTCAAGCAAGAGCGTCTAGTGCTTCAAAACGATGAGGATATTCAAAAAATCGAAAAAGGCGTGGGAAGTTTTGTCGCAACTAGCTTGATAAACGAACTTAGCAATAACCACGAAAAGATCAAAATAAACTACCTCGGTTCGCAAGATTCCTCAAGTGGCAACGAGCCCTACGAGTTTGATGTTCTGGGAGCTGATATAATAAAGTGTGTGAACTTGGCAAGCTCATCAAAAGCGGGCGAGTTTTTTGTTGACTTTGGCCAAAGCGCTTGGCAACAAGAACTCAAGAATCTTGGGGCAAATACTCTTTGCGCCGTCGATTATTATCCGAAAATCGAGCAAGCAAAGACTGGCAAATACTCTGACCATTATCAAATCAGAGAGTTCAGCGCCGATCAAGCTGATGCCTTTATTGATAAAATAATTGCTTATAAGCAGGCACAAATAATTGATGAAACAGCCGACATTGCCGCTAACGAGCAAAAACAGCAAGACAATTTGCTCGCACCGCCTGATGTCATCAGAGTTAGCGAGCAGGTGGTAAGCGGTTTGCCTCCCCAATTAATAGAAAAGGTTAAATCAGCCAAAAACTACTCGTCATTCTCTTTGGCAACCTTCCCCAAGGGTGCAAGTAATACGGCAATGCACATTAGTTATCTAGAATGATGAAAAAAAAATTATTTATCTTCACGGCTTTTGCCCTCTTCCTTTTTTTACCGTTTTCCTTAGCAAATGCAGCTAGCTCAACCGGGACGTACCAAAACGGCATAAAAAATTGGGAGAAAAAAACAAGCCCGATAGTTGCGGGTCAGAGCATTGACCCCAAAGAGATTTGCGATGAAATGTTTGCTGCAGATGAAAAAAATCTTTTCAAAGATGTCATTTGTTCGCTAAGTCGTGTAATCGCCGCCTCTACCTCACAATTTTCAACCGAAATGACATGCAAGATCCAGCAGGCACCAACGAAAAGCAACTATGTCGCCGTCGACTTTGAATATAAAAATGGCTCTTGCCAAGCCACTTCTTCAAGCAGTAATTCTTCTGAAATATTCGGCTCAAAAACTGGCTCATCCCCCCTTGCTCAAACGGCACCGACCGGACTCTACACAGGCAAAAGTATACTAACATCCGACTTGGCAGCGAACGAACAAGGGACAAAAAAGGCCTTCAACGCTCTTGCCTGGGTACTTTCTATCGGCGCCCTGCTCGCACTCCTCGTCTATGCCTTTTCAAGTATTCTAAATATCGAGATAAACACTTATTCATTCAAAAAAGCCCTTCCACGCACAATCGGCGCACTAATTGGCGGGTGGGTGTCGTTGTCAGTAATAATTCTACTTTCAAGGTTTGTCGATTTCTTCTATCGCTTCAATATTTTCTCCCCCTATCAGTCACTCCACCCGATGGCAAACATTTTCTCTGGTAATTTCATCTTTTCTTCATCGCCTACAATCTCAAACAATGGTCTTGAAAACAGCATTTCTCTAATCTTTCAAGCAGGAGGTCAACTTCTCGAAAATCAATCCTCCATCGCCTCGCTAATACTTGGCGCGCTTGTCTTGGGGATTCCTGCGATTGTGGTAATAGTGTTTGAGTATGTAATGGCTCTAAGACCCTTTGTTGTCTCCCTGCTGGCGGCAGTTTCCCCCATTGCCTTTGCCTCGTTCATCCTTCCGCAAACGCAAGTATTTTTCAAAAAGTGGCTCCAATATTTACTGATCGCTCTTTTTTATCCATTGGCAGTCAATTTCGTTTTTTATTTTTTGAACCTGATCGAGGTAAGCGGTAGTAATCCGGTCCCCTTCTTCGCTCAATGGGCCTTCAAGATATTTGCAATTATTGTTTTGATAAGACTACCTTTTAAAATCACCAGCGATGTCGCTATTCTTTCCAGTAAACTGTCAACAAGCCCACTCGGCCAATCGCTTGGCCTAAACAAAGCGTTTCCTTCAAAATCAACGACTGCAGAAGGATTGCCAAAGAGCGATGACGCACTCAAAGCAAATAATAAAATGGCGCAAGTTGTCGCACCAAAGAGAAACTTTTTATCAAAAATTTCACAAAACACAAAAAATGAAACAAGTTTCAAAAAGCCCCGAACCGACTACAGTCAAAATCTGGAAAATCTTGGCAAGAAGCAGAATATTTTAATGAGCCAAGCCAATGATGCCAATCTGCAAAGAAGCCCCGAAATGATCAAAAATTCAATTTCAGATCTCTCTCTCGGTATCTTAAAATCGGTAGCGCACAAAAGCGATATGCAGATATGGCGAGACACCAGATTGATAGAACAACTCAAAAATCAAGACGGGAGAATTCTTGACGAACAGGGTGCCGCCCTCAGGGCCGATTCGGTGCGAAAAGCGATCAGATTGTCACAACTGTCTGAAAACGGAGAGCTCGTCAATAAAGATCTTATTGAACACTTTGCCTCAAAAGGAGCGCTTGCCCTTTTACCACAAGAAACAATCCGGAGAGCCCTTGAGCAAAAAATTATCTCCCAAAATGATCTCGCCTCGTCATTTGGCAAAAATTACAAATTAGAAAATCGAGATAAAAACGCCGGATTGATCGAAAAAGATCGAATTAGAGGAATACTAGACCAAGATCGCCTCGATTATTCAAGCGGATTTAATTTTCTAAAAAATCAAATAGACGAGGAGGCGGACGCCCTCTTGCCAAAAGGAAAAATTACAGGGGATGAAATAGCCAAAAATTTCTTATCTGAAGCAAATGTTTCGCGTGAAAACCTGCCCCACGTCACAAAGCGTCTCAAGGAAGAAGAAAATAGTTCCATCGCCAAACTTTCCTCGGCAATTTCAAGTGCCGGAGTAGAGAAAAAAACTGCTCTCGCCTTGGCGCAAAATAAACAAATCAGTCCAGCACAGATAGCCAAGTACTTACCCGACCAAAGCAAGGACCAGCAAACTTTGAAACTGATCAGCCAGCAAGTCGCTAAGCGCGACCTAAATAGCGCAGTCTCTTCCAAAATAAACGAAACGGTCAGCGCTCAAGAGTTTGCTTCAGCAGCAGCAATAACCCAAAAACTCTCTTCAGTGTTGAAAGAAAACCCTCAACTCAAATTAGACGAAATTTCTAAGATGTCTTCAGCGTTGCTTGAAAAAACAAAAGGCGACGCAGATGAGGCGCAAATATCCCCCTTGGTGAGTCAAATAGAAAAATTCCATCCAGCAATGCAAATTGAGACAGCTACAAATGCCAAAAGCAAAACTGAAATTGCAAAGAAAAAAGCTCAAGAAGTTAGCGAGACAATTGAAGTAATCAGACAAGCGGGATTCAATGAAGACGATGTCAAAAGTAACCCCGCTCTAATTATGGAAAAAATTAAAAAGTTCATCTACGGCAAAAACGATAGCAGCAAGAGTGATGCAAACTCTCCAGTCAAAAAAGATAGTACTTTTGACAGTGAATTAAGCAAAATATCTTCACAGTCTTAAAAAACAGGAACTAAGTTATTTGAGAAAGCTCCAAGAGCTCCGGCGAGTCGCTGTTTCGTTTTTTGATCTCGATTTTGTCTTGAGTTTTTTCTGAAACAACAAGGCGATTTGGCATACCAAGCAGATCGGCATCGGCGAATTTCTCCCCCGCCGAAAGGTCGCGATCGTCAAAAATAACTTCTATCCCCCTTGAAACAAGCTCATTATAGATCTCGTCCGCCCTCTGCTTGCTATTTTCTCCCAGAGAGATCAGGTGATATTTATAAGGAGCAATACCCTCCGGCCAAATAATTCCTTTTTCATCTTTGTTCAATTCAACAGCCGTCCCCATCAGTCTTTGAATACCGATTCCATAGCATCCCATCAAAACCGGCTTAATTTTTGAATCCTTATCGACAAAATTAAGCTCGAACGGCTGACTGTACTTTGTTCCAAGTTTGAAAATATTGCCAACTTCAACTGCCTTTATAATTTGATATTCCTTGCTTTTGCATTCCGGACATTCAAAGTCTCCCTCGACGATCTCTTTATTGACCCCCGTGGAGCAAGCGTTACAGACATATATTTCATCCTCGCCGGCGTCGGTTTCGCTCTGAAATTCGTGAGAATATTTCGAGAAAGTTCCTCCTGAGGCATAAACGAGATAAGTCTTTTGTCTGATGCCTGTTCTTTCAAAAATTTTCCAGTAAGATTGCAGAACTTCGTCGTAATATCTGTCCAAGTCCTCTTGGTTCTCGTGAAATGAGTAAAGATCCTTCATCAAAAATTCCCTAGTTCTAAGAACGCCTGACTTTGCTCTCGCCTCGTTTCGAAACTTATTTTGTATCTGATAAAGACCGAAGGGTAAATCTTTGTAAGAAAGGGTAAACTTTTTGGCAAGGGGGGAAACGATCTCTTCGTGAGTGGCGCCCAAAGCATATTCTTTTTCATCCCTCCCCTTCAATTTAAACAAAGCATCAAAATTATCATACCTGTCGGTTGTGACCAAATTTGCTTTGGGAATGAGACCGCTCATCAGAATTTCCTGCGCCTCAAGAGCGTTTATCTCCTCTCTGATAATATTTGAAATTTTATTAACCACCCTCAAGCCAAGAGGCAAAAGAGTATAGATACCGGCAGCAACTTTATCAACATAACCCCCTCGAATCAAAAGCTGGGCGCTCAAGGATTGCTCGTCCTTGGGATAGTCCTTAATTGTCTTGCTAAAAGATTTGGAAAGTCTCATATGATAAATTTAACAGTTCGGACAAAATAATGAAAGAGGGCGGTGTGTGCGCATTGCGCACACACCGCCCCTTTGATTCTCAGCGAGCCCGAGCAAGCAGTAGCCGGCCGGTCGCTTGCATTTCCTGTCCGCGCTCAAGGCGATCGCCAACCTGCGAAGCGGCGAACGCCTTATACGCATAGGCGCGGTCGCCGTTACAGCACTCAAGCACTATCCGGAAGACGTAGTTGCCGGACCGGCCAACCTTCCTGACGATCTCAAGTGCCGCCTCGCCTGCGATCTTGCACTGGCGTCCTTCTTCGTTCCAGCCCACCAGAAAATCCAGGGCCTCCGCGCCACCATTGGCGCTCGGGACGATCACCAGAACATTCTGGTAGCCAGGGTTGTGTGTCGCATTTTCGCGAACAGAGCAAATGGCGTTCCTCTCAAGCTTCCACGGGGGATTGGGCCGACTGTTGTCGATCAGAGCATTCGCTCCGACAACAAATGACCCGCCGTCCTTACCGGCAAGTCCGCGAATCCTTTGTATTGCGCCAGATGTGACGTAAACGCCCTGGCCGTTTGGCGCCCTCCCAATCCCATATTTAGCGCCTGACGGCAGCTCTAGTGTCGCCTCTACCATTTCGCGACCTCCATGATCCTTGCGGGCTCGCCGATGATGAAGTATACCCGACCGGACTTGTCTGGATCGTGGATGATCATCGACAAGCCAAGCTCGAGGTACAACTCTTCTTTCGGCTGATTCAGAAGAATCCTGGCCACAGCTGCCGCTGCTTGTCCGGCGAAAACGATCACCGCTTCGCTGACCGCGCTAGCCAATGTGTTGCGCGGTAGCTTGAGCTGCTGCTCGATCGCCTCCTTGCTGAGATGACAATGTACAAGACAGGGATCGCACGGCATCGCCAACAGGCAATCGTAGCCAGCTGGCACCCGCCACCACAAAACCTCACCATGAGCGAGGACGTACATCGCACACTCCTCCCGCCAACCAAAGATAGGTACGAAAACGTATATTTTTTATCAAAAAATAGATCTTAAATCAATGCAAAAAGCTTTTTAGCCCTCACGTAGAGCTTCAACCGGATCCTTAAGTGAAGCTCTAATCGCCGGAATGAGGCCGAAAATCACCCCTACAAGCGTGCAAAAAACAACAGATAGAACAACTACCGTCGAAGTCAGATGGGGCTCGATGACCGTTTTTTCCGCCACAACCCGATTGACGACAAGCGAGAGAAAGAGCCCGAAAGCCCCGCCAAGAATCGACAAAATGATGGATTCTATCAGAAATTGCAAAGTGATAACACCGCCCGTAGCACCGAGCGCCTTCCTGATGCCTATCTCCCGCGTTCTATCTGCCACGGACATGAACATGACCGAGGAAATACCGATCCCTCCGACAATCAGCGAGATTGCCCCAATCGCCGAAACAGCGGAGGTTAGAATATTAATAATGCTTGAAAACATATCCAGCAACTCTTCTTGAGTGAGAACCGAAAACTCGTCGTCTTTGTGCCTCAGAAGCATATTTTGCTTGATTCTTTCGACGGTTTCGTCGATGGTATTTGAATCGTTAGCCGAAACAGCAATTCTCATAATTTTATCTTCGCCTCCGTTTATCCTCTTGGCTTGATCCATAGTAATTATCGCCACAGAGTCATAATCTGAAGAAAAAAGCTCACCAGCGTCCTTGGGCTTCTGAAGCTGTCCGATGATTTCAAATTCATCCTTGCCAATCTCAACTTTCTCTCCCACGATGTTTTCTTTGCCCTCAAAAAGCTGTTCTCTGATCATATCTGCGACGACAATCTTCTTTTGATCGCTGTCGCTATCTTCAATAAAACGGCCGTATTTCACTTCAAAACCGCTCATCACGTCCTTCATGGGAGGATTCGTCCCCATAATCATTGAACCGGAAACCTTGTCGCCCTTGCGGACGCTTCCCGCCGCCAGAGCTATTGGGGCAACCGCTTTGACTCCCTCGATTTTAGAAATTTCGTCGGCATCTTCTCTCTTTAAAATATCACCCGAGATGAAATTGGCCGGATTTGACATCTGAGACTGATTGAAACCACCCGAATCTGTCTCTATCTTTCCCGACAAAACTACGATTAAGTTCGTTCCTATACCCTCAACCGTCTTGGTGACGTCTTTTTCCACGCCCTTGCCGATAGAAACGAGTGAAATAACCGCCGCAATGCCAACCATTACTCCCAAGACGGCAAAAAACGATCTCAGCTTGTGTCTAAAAATACTTATAAAAGCTTCTTTTATAATCAATGGAATCAATTTCATTTAATCTCGCTCCCCTCGCCGATTATGTTTCCATCTCGCATTGTGATAATTCTGTCTGCTTTTTTGGCAACATCTAAATTGTGTGTCACTATGACAATTGTCTGTCCATTTCTCGACAAGTCCTTCAATATTTTGACTATTTCATCGGAGTTTTTACTATCAAGTTCGCCTGTCGGCTCATCAGCCAGCACCACCGCCGGTTCGTTCACCAAAGCCCGAGCAATCGCCACTCTTTGTTGTTGTCCGCCCGAAAGTTCGTTCGGGCGATGAGTCATTCTGTCGGCAAGCCCAACACTTCGCAAGATTTTCTCCGCTTTTTCTTTGGCACGCCGAGCGCTCTCGCCGGCATACCGCGCTGATAAAATGACATTTTCCTTTGCATTTAGAGTGTTGATCAGGTTAAATCCCTGAAAAACAAAACCAATCTTTTGTGCCCTTACCCTAGGATAGAGTCGCTTGGGCAGTCTTTTCATATTTTCCCCATCTATGATAATCTCGCCCTTACTGGGAGTTTGCAGTAGGCCCAAAAGATGCATCAGGGTTGATTTTCCGCTCCCCGAAGGTCCGACCAAGGCAACAAATTCGCCTCTATAGGCCTCAAAGTCAACGCCACACAAAGCGTGAACGACATTCGCCTTGCCCTGATTATAAGTTTTGACCAAGCCTCTGGCACTGATAATGGGATTTTTTGTTTTCATATCAAGTTGTATAATAGAAGATGAATTATAAAAAGTAAATGCCAAAGGACAATCTCGCCAAAAAAATAGAATATGGCGCAATAGCTCTTTTTTTTGCCATCGCCATAGTTCTGTCTTTGCGACACATCGCCGCCATTTCTTCTGATATTGAAAATGGGGCGAATATCGATCCGGTCAAAATGACTGATTTTACAAGAAATGGCGCTTATGACAAAAGCTCCTTTATTCTTTTTTCAAATACTTCTTCAAACGAAATTCTCTCAAGCGATCAAAACGGCTTGAAAATAATAAACCTGCAAGATAAATACTCCAGCTTCTTGGCACAACCAGTTATTTTGCAAAAAGATGTAAAATACAAGATCACCCTAGAATACCAGATGGTTGGAGCTAATGGGGATCTTTCTGCAACATACGGCATAGTAATTGGCGAACTCATAGGAAAGCCGATTTTCAGTCAAAGCATTTCAAAAGACAAGAATAACGATTCTTTTGAGTTTACGATGAGCGAAACTACACCGATCGCTTTCCAGTACATAAGAGTTTTGGGCGAAGGTCAATTTGTTTTGCGCTCAATAATGCTTGAAGAATCAGGGGGCGGAAATTTCACTCAACCACCAAGCGAACAGCAAACGGCAACACCATCAAGCAAGGAAAAGAGTTCGCCTGATGCGGAAGATTTACTGATCATCAAAAACGGCTGGAGCGCTTATGGTGCAAGAGAAGCCATCGAAACAAAAGTTTTCACCCAAAAAAATATCAGTGTTTATCAGATGGAGGGCGAAGGCTGGAAAGTGGCAAAATCTACCGACAAGAATTCTGACTTTACGATCCAAAAAGGACGCGGGGTTTATCTGCTTAATGAAAATGGCAAACAAATCGAATTAGAGGAATCGTTCATCGAGTCTAATGAGAAAATTGTGGCAGGGAAAAACTGGAATATTTTATTTTCTGAAGATAAATCAAGAACCAATCAATTAACCTTTGATCTCGATGGCGGCCAAACCAATCTGGACGAAGCTCTTGGCGAAAGCAAGATTGCCAAATTTGCCTACCTCATAGACCCGCAACTCTCTTCCAATATGACCAAAATTGATCTCGAGAAGATAAAAGAAATACCGTCAGGCAATCTAATTTGGTTTTATGTTTTCTGAAGATCTTGTGTCGGCTGCTTTATTTTTTTGTGATTTTTGCTAGAATTACATCTGTGCAAAAAGGTTTTCAAACGCAATGTCTCCGCCAGCTGGCGGATGGTGGTTAGGACCTGCCTACCGGCAGGCGGGCACCAGGCAATCGTCAGGTGATCGTTATGAATTCAATTGGAGGCCCCATCGTCTAGTGGTTAGGACACCAGGTTCTCATCCTGGCAACCGGAGTTCGACTCTCCGTGGGGTCACCAATTGAATTTATAGAGATAAGGAATAGATACCAGAGAAAGTATAACTACAATAAGTTAAAAGATTACAGAGACCAGATAACTACATTAAATTAAAAGTTAAAAATCAAAAATTAAAATGATAATTAAAAAATAAAAAAGATTACAAAATTATTTTCTAGTAGCCAAAGCTACAGACAATGATAGAACCAGAGGGGCTTAATTGCCTGCCCTGTCGTAGTTAGCTAAATTGCTAACGAAGGAGGGCGAGGCAGCCCCTATGGTTCTATCGAATCCTTACGGCGCACGCTTGTTTCAAGAGCAAAAAATAAGCTTTTCTTTCTGGCAAACCCTCTCGACAAGTTTGCGAGCTTCCGCCAGAAGCAAAAAGCTTATTTTTCTTCCTGAAACTTTATTACATTACAAATACTTGGATTCTTAATCCTTCATTCATCATTCTTAATTCTGAGATCTTAATTTGATAATTGCTTAATTGAGTTTGGGAGGGACGCGACCTCCCCAGAACGATGTTTCGAAAAGTGTGAGCCCCCAATGTGAGCTCGCGTCCCTCGGGTGTCCCGCGCGCGTTAGACACCGCCGACACAGGCGTTGTGCTCTTCGGCGCTCCTTTCGGCGCGCTCAAGCACAGCTAGCTCTACAGGCGTCAGAGCTTGACCGCTGTCCCTCTTCTCCGCGAGACTCGCGATGCGCTGGGCCTTTTCGGCATTTGCTTGTGCGGCTCTCGAACCTGCTGACATGTCGTCCTCCCTGCGGTTCTGCCCCCGCAAGCGGGGGGTCGTTCTCCGTCGCGCGCGACGGGATATGATAATTACAGCAAAAAATTTCTAACAAGTCAAGATAGGAGTTCTTTCAAGAGATCATCTGTTTTTATTTTAGTGCCCAATGATTGGCGGGCGATTTTCGTTTTTTGCAAAAGATTTAGAGTGCTTATGCCGACAACCTTGCCTTCCTTTTCAAAAATTGCTGCGTAGCGCTCGCCCGATGCCATATCACTCATCTGATATTTTTTATCGGCGCTTCCACAGAAGAATAGCTGGCAAGACAAGACTTTTTTTGAAACCATCGTATATGTTTGCGACAAGACATCGCCTCCCGAGGCGTTTAAACCTGCTATTTTGCCTGATTCTTGAGCAAAAAGATAGTTCCCGGGCAGGCTCCACTCGTGTGAAAAAGGATCCTCGAACTGGCAAACATCTCCGCAAGCATAGACATCCTCAAGCGAACTGCGCATCCTTTTGTCAGTCACTATTCCCTTATCGATCGCCAAACCAAGCGATTTGGCAAAATCAAGATCTATCTTCAAACCTATTGCCGACACCCCTAGATCAAAATCAACCCTTTCTCCGTTATCAAGAATCGCTGTTCTGACGGCTTTTTCTGATGAGATTTTTTCTACTTGAGCGTTAGCAATAATCTTCACGCCCGCTTTTTGCAAACTTTTTTGTAAAATTTTTCCCCCCGCCTCACCAAGACGATTTTGCAAAAGATAGTCATCACGCATTATCAACACAATCTTTTTGCCAAGCTCAGCAAGTCCGTCGAGAAGGTCGAGTGTCAAGAAACCCCCTCCGACTACCAAGACTTTTTGTGCATTTTGCACCTTGTCCTTGAGATTGACAGCATCTTGGAGCGAATAAAAACTCAAAAACGCATCCTGCGCACCCTGCACCTCAAGCCGTCTTGGCTGACCACCGCTGGCGATAATCAATTTATCAAATTCAATCTGCTGACCGCTTTCCAGTTTGACCCTTTTTTCATCATAGCGCCCCTCGACTACCCGCCCCTTCGTCAACTCAATCTTGTATTTTTCATAAAATTGCTCACTTCGCAAAAATAACTTGTCTTTTGAAATTTTTCCAGAGAGGAAATGATGAAAAATTATTTTACTATAGAGACAATGCCCCTCTTGATCAACGACCAAAACCCTGCCCTCAGAGTCGTTTTCCCTGATAGCTTGAGCCGCCGCTATTCCGGCGGGCCCTCCGCCAATAATCAAATAATCGGTTTCCATTTGTTACATCCTAGAGTATAAAAAGAAAAAATCAAATAGATGGGCTTCTACTTATCGTCGTCTTCTTGAGTCTTGTCTTTTTTGGTGGTTTTCTTTGGCTCTTGGTCCTCTTGTTCGTCATTGCTGGCTCTGCGTTTTTTGAGAACATCGGAAATCCCCACCACCATGCCGAGACCTTGAGAGATTTGTTCACTTTTTTCCCTGATCTGCTTTTCCGCTTCTTCGATCAATCCAATGAAATGGCTGGCAAGCGTTCCGATACGATCAATCGCCTCGGAAACCATCAGAACCTTCTCTTTCACTTCGGCGGTCATAATCGCTACATCGTCAGTTGATTTGCGAAGAGAGCGACTTAGTTTGATCAGGTCGAGAATTAGCCAAACCAAGGCAACGGTCAGAACCACCACCGCTACCGCTACTATTAGGTACAAGATTTCTACGGGTTGCATTATTGCGCCTCCCTTTGATTAGTTTCAACAGGATCGCCCCCATTGTTCCCAATTGACTCAAGAAAATTTAGAAGCGCCTTTCGTTGTTGCTCTGATAAGTTACCAACAATTTCTTGAATCTGGCCGAGAGATCCTTCGGCTTGGCGAAGCGCTGCAAGCGAATCTTGGCCTAATTCCGTCGGTACGGGTTGTTGGGGGGATGTGCCATTGGCGACGTCGGGAGTAATTGCTTCGTTACTTGGTTTAGGAAGGGGCAAGCCACTCGTGTTTATAAACGAAGCAGTTTCGGGGGCTTCAGCGGTTATCACGGGAGCTTTTGGGGGTGGCGCGGGAATCGGAGAGGGCGCTTGGCTCTCAAGCTGATCACCGATTGCAACTTGGCCAAAGTTCATCTCATTTTTTTGGGTTTGGAATGATTGCGAAGGATCTTCCGTCGTGGCCGGCTGTTGCGGATCAACAGGCAATCCAGCGATGTGATGTTCAAGTGCAAGAGGATTATCAAGTGGCGGGACGGCATCGGGGTGAGAATTTTGATTTACAGGGGGCTCTTGTGCGACACTTGACTCTTGAGGTGGTGTATAGACAGGATTTTCGGCTACTGGTGGCTCGATCGGTATTTGAACCGATGGAGTGGGCTCGGGCGATGGCACAGAGACGGCTGGCTCTTCTGCAGTCAAATGATTTTCAGCTGAGGGAAGCGACGTTTCAGAGGGCGTCTCTATCGGAATTCGATTAGTAACAGGCGAATCGATAACTGGTGGCGTTTGGGGTGTTTCTTCTGGCAAGGCTTGTGACGGAACTTCCGGCCTAGAGACCTCCATACCGACCTGCCCAGTCTGCGGACCCTGATTTATTTGCATTTTCCCCTCAAAAAATTAAATCTATAAATTTATTTGATTGTATCACAAAACCGATTTTTTTCATTATTTACTATAGAGATAAGAATTAAGAATGCAGAATTATGAATTAAGAATTAATTAAACAATTAATCAATTAAGAAATTATGAATTTGCGTTTCGGGAAGAAAGTAAAGATTTTCGTTTGTTAAATTTCAAAACTTATAAATTCCATTAACAAAAGATGATTTTTCTTATCTACTTGAGTACCGCGCAAACTTGTCGCCGGGAGTCTCAAGAGAAAGAAAAATCATGCTTTTGAGCGTGCAAAGATGGTGGGTTGTAGGGAGGAAGAAACGCTTCGCAATTAGTGTCTTCCTCCCTACATTAGTAAATAGACTTTAAGTATAAAGATTAAACTTTGCTGTCTGATATTTTTAAACTTTTCTTTATAATCTTAAGTCGCCTGCCTCAGCTATGCTGAAAGCATTGCGGGCAGGTTTTTAACTTTTAATTTTTAATTTATTCCCTACTTCCCATGGTGAAAATAGATAACATCCGCTTCATTGACAACATAGTCCTTGCCCTCAAGACGGACCTTCCCCGCCTCTTTCGACCCCTTCCAACCTCCGAGTGTAATGAAATCTTGGTATGAAACTACTTCGGCTTTGATAAATTTATGCTCGAAATCTCCGTGAATCGCCCCGGCCGCCTGCGGAGCCTTGGAGCCCTTTTTTATCTCCCAAGCCCTCGCCTCCATTTCGCCTGCGGTGAAAAACGAGATCAATCCGAGCGTCGTGTATGCCGACCTGATTAGGCGATTGAGCCCCGGCTCTTCGAGCCCTAAATCGCTCAAATATTCTTGACGGTCAGATTCCATGAGATTATTGAGCTCTGATTCGGTCTTGGCACAAATCACCGCGACCTCTTCGGTTTTCACTAGATCCTCAAGATCGAAGCGTTCAATAATCTCCTGCGGATCGCTGGTAGCATTTTCTTCCGAAACATTAAATACATAAAGAAATGGCTTCAAGGTGAGAAAATTCGCCTCCTTAAGCAAGTCCGCCTCCTCCTCGCTCAAAGATGCTTCAATCGCCGGCCTTGATTTTTCAAAAGTTTCCAGAACCTTCTGATAAGCAACTGTCTTTTTGGTCGCCAATTTATCCCCTGATCGAACATCTTTTTGAATAGCCGACAATCTTTTGTTTAGCGTATCAGTATCGGACAGAATCAGTTCGGTAATGATCGTCTCAATATCATTTCTGGGTGATGGATTGGACGACACATGCATCACATCATCGTTTTTAAATATCCGAACCACCATGGCAATCGCGTCAACTTCGCGAATATGTGAAAGAAATTTATTTCCAAGCCCCTCGCCCTTATGTGCCCCCTCAATCAATCCGGCAATATCTACAAATCTAACCGTTGCATTGACTATCTGCTTTGAATTTTCCACCTCTTTCAAATGTTCGAGACGATCATCCGGCACATCAACAATGCCGATATTTGGGTCTATCGTGGTAAATGCAAAATTTGCCGCCTCCGCCAACTCGCTCTTGAGCATGGCATTAAACAGCGTCGATTTGCCAACATTAGGAAGCCCCACAATACCTATACTAAGCGACATTTCTGAAAACCTCCAAGATTAAGTTTCTTCACAAACAAGTGCAGTCCCAACAAAGCGTGCACTGAAAGTAGAGGACGCAGTCCCTTTTTCAGTAAACGCGACGTGGGACCAACATTAGGAAGCCCTACAACTCCGATTGATAAAGACATAAATGACTCAATAATTAAAAAACTCAAACCACAAGGCTCATAATAACAGGTTTGGAGAGATTCGTAAACGGCTCATTTGAGTGAGCCGTTTATTTTCGAGATAAAAAAAAAGGGGGCGCGCTCCGTTAAGGAGCTGCCCCCGAGCACTACGATACTGCTAGGGCTCGTTCACCCCGATTAGTTCGAACTCAACGACCCGATCGTCCGGAAGGGCAATGGCGAAATCTTGGTCACCACCTCCCCGACGATAGATGCGAAGGTCGCTGTAGAAGCGCGTACCTTTGCAAATCGGCAGACTGTGAGCGGGTATCAATCCGCTCCCGACTGAGCGTGGCGGGCTCGAAAGCTCCACGACATGCACGAGCAGACCTTCGCCACTCGCTTCCTCGACACGTACAGCATATGACCTGTAGCTCCCCTTGTGTCCAATCTTCAGGCGAAACGTTCTACCCTCACAGGGGACTCCAGCAACAAGGTCAACCACTGCGTTGGCTTGAGCGTCCAACTTCGCATCACCTCGAATCCTGTCTTCTTCAACAAGGCCTGAGCCTGCACTCAGGATACTGCGACAAGCAGTCCGTGATATCGAAGATCTCAGCGATCATTTCGCCGGTCTCGGCGATCACGACACCCTGATGATTCGATGCTTTCTCAAAACGCGCAGGAAGATACCGCCTCCCAGTTCTGATCGGAATGAGGGGGTAGGGCAACATCACCTCGTTGGTCAGATCGCCTTCCTGAAGTCGCCCAAGGATACTATCCTTGAACCACCGATCGTGGCTGAAGTAATAGATCCTTGCGCTCCCTCTTGCGGTAGCTCCCTCGCTCCCGACTACTTTGATCAGATAGATGCGACCGGCTCCATCAGGACCGGAGATCGGCCTCACACCGATTGAGGCGGCAGTTGCGATTGGCAAAGCTCATCACTCCCTCGTGGTATCGTTCACGCAGATAGTAGCAGAAATAAATTCAAATATATATAAATTATAAGATTACAGAGGACAGATGACAGATAACTACATTAAATTAAAAATTAAAAGTTAAAAATTAAAATGATAATGCAAAAATAAAAAAGTTTACAGAGAACAGAGGCCAGACGACAGAAAATGTATAACTTATAACGAATAACGTATAACC
>MWBO01000032.1 GCA_002071685.1 candidate division WS2 bacterium ADurb.Bin280
CCCGCCCCTGTCGCAAAAATATACTATTACGGATACTGTTGACATAAGGTTGATAAATTGCTATTGTCTCTTAAGAGGAGGACGTTGATCTTCAATTATTGACATTAAAAAAATAATTTGATCGGCAGATGATCCAGTTTCTGCTGGGTTTTTTTATCTGCTTTCGATAAGTATCTGTCAGTGAGTCTGGCAAATATAGATGGAGAGCAGATAATCCTCTTGAGTTTTGGCTAGAAATTAGAAGTAAATTTTTCTAGCAAGAGCAAAAGGCAATCGGTGCTTTGCAAATTGACAATTAAAAAAATATTATCTGGCAAAACCAGATGAGAAACGCTAAATTCTGCGCCCCGCGCAGAGTGCGAATGGCGTTTAATAAAATATTCGCAAATTCAAATTGAGCTTATTCTGCCTTTCGGCAGATCTCAAATTCTTACTAAGAGTTTGATCCTGGCTCAGGATGAACGCTAGCGGCGTACCTAAAACATGCAAGTCGTACACTTGTAAAAGTGTGGCAGACGGGTGAGTAACGCGTAGGAACCTGCCCCAATCCGGGAAATACCCCATCGAAAGATGGGTTAATGTCCCATAGTCTCCGCCTTTGGCGGAGTAAAGCTCCGGCGGATTGGGAGGGGCCTGCGTTCTATCAGCTAGTTGGTGGGGTAATGGCCTACCAAGGCAATGACGGATAGCTGGTCTTAGCGGACGATCAGCCACAACGGCACTGAGACACGGGCCGTACACCTACGGGTGGCAGCAGTTAGGAATCGTACACAATGGACGAAAGTCTGATGTCGTGACGCCGCGTGAAGGAAGAAGGTCTTCGGATTGTAAACTTCTTTTATATGGGAAGATTATGACTTTACCATAAGAATAAGCATCGGCTAACTCCGTGCCAGAAGCCTCGGTAATACGGAGGATGCAAGCGTTATCCGGTTTTATTGGGCGTAAAGAGCGCGTAGGCGGTCAGCTAAGTCTGATTTTAAATATCACGGCTCAACCGTGAGAATGGGTCGGATACTGGTTGACTTGAGTATTTGCAGGGGTAAGCGGAATCTGCGGTGTAGGGGTAAAATCCATTGATATCGCAGAGAACACCAATGGCGAAGGCAGCTTACTAGGCATTCACTGACGCTGAGGCGCGAAAGCGTGGGTAGCGAACGGGATTAGATACCCCGGTAGTCCACGCCGTAAACGATGCGAACTAGCTATCGGGATTTTCGACCGTTTCGGTAGCGAAGCTAACGCGTTAAGTTCGCCGCCTGGGGAGTACGAGCGCAAGCTTAAAACTCAAAGGAATTGGCGGGGGCTCGCACAAGCGGTGGAACATGGGGTTTAATTCGACAATAAGCGGAGAACCTCACCAAGGTTTGACATCTACGGAATCTCGCGTAATGGCGAGAGTGCCCTTCGGGGAGCCGTAAGACAGGTGCTGCACGGTCGTCGTCAGCTCGTGGCATGAGTTGTTCCGTTAAGTCGGGAAACGAGCGCAACCCCTATCGTCTGTTAAATTTCTCAGACGAGACTGCCCTCGCAAGAGGGAGGAAGGTGGGGATGACGTCAGATCAGCGTGGCCTTTATACCTTGGGCTACACCCGTGTTACAATGGCTGGTACAGTGGGTTGCAATATCGCGAGATGGAGCTAATCCCCAAAACCAGTCTAAGTTCGGATTGGAGTCTGCAATTCGACTCCATGAAGTTGGAATCGCTAGTAACCGTGGATCAGAACGCCACGGTGAATACGTTCTCGAGCCTTGCACACACCGCCCGTCAAGGCAGGAAAGTCGGCAATGCCCGAATCTCGACGTTCGTCGGGACACGGCAGGGTCGGTAATCAGGCCTAAGTCGTAACAAGGTATCCGTAGGGGAATCTGCGGATGGATCACCTCCTTTCTAGGGAGAATCACCGTGCGCAGCACGGAGAAACCAAGAACCAAGAAACAACAACCAAACATGTTTGGAATTTGTAACTTGAAATTTGGTGCTTCCGTGCTGTGCGCGGTATCGGTCGTCCCAACTCTCTTTTGAGAGCTGGGCAAATCTTGGCGCAAGTCAAGATATCTCATCTGGTTTTGTCAGCTAATAAAAATAAAAACACCTTACTTAAGGTGTTTTTATTGTATTTTTTTCTCTTATAAGCGATAATTTATTCTAAGAAGGAGGGGATCAATAGAGACTTACGGCACTTATCAAACTGTTGAAGCGCAAAGAACGCCCGTAGCGCAAAAAAAAGAATTTCACGAACACATTGCAGTGATAGCTTTTTTATCGTGGTGGTGGATAGCAGTTCCCTCGAAAATTGTTTACATTGGCAAGAGAATGCTTGTCAAGCTTTATGATTTTTTTTCGATTTCACTGCTTTTAAAAACCTTGCTTCTTCCGTGGAAAAGAGACGAAATCAATGCCACAAACGTTTCGCTCGACGTGGTGATTCGAATCTGGATAATGAATATGGTCTCGGTTTTGGTCGGTTTTACGGTTAGAGGCATGACTATTTTTATCGGATTTGTCGTTTTGTTTTTGACATGCTTGATAACAGTTTTTGTTTTGATCGGCTTTTATCTTCTTCCATTTTTGTCGATTGCAATGCTGATTTTGGCAATAAGGAGTTTCAATGGCTTTTTTTGATCCATCAAGAGCTTATAATTTCAAAAATATAAGGGGCGGAAAAGTGATTAATTCGCCACTGATGCTCTTTTTGGCTTCATTTTCCAAAACTCTCGTCATCATTGGTTTGGTCACACTTCTTATCAGTGCATTGTTTGAAAAGCTTTTCTATTTGGGCGCTATTGGTTATTTTGCTTTGTTTTTGTCATCGCTGTATTTATTTATTTTTTATTTTCTAAAAGATTTTTTTAAGGCGGTTGTTTATATAGACTCTGAAAATCTTGCCGAATCTTTGAGCGAAACCGTGGCGCACTCCGTTATTAGAAGTTTTCAAATCGCCAAAGAAAATAAATTTGCCTCGATAGAGCCGATAGTTTTTTTGGCAGCTTTTGAAAAAGAAAGGGATGCCAAGTCAATGCTTTTAAGGTCTGGATTTGGATTAGACAAGGACATATCGGCATTTATTAGAACGGCCTTGATGCAGGTTCCGAGACTAGACGATCATGCTCGGATGATAACTATTTCGGATGAAATGATCGCTGTTTTTGAGGCGGCCAAAAAAAATGCCATTGAGGCGAGTAGAACCGAGGTGACCGAGGGAGATGTCTTGATTGCCCTGATTGAAAGAAGCGATGTGTTTAAGAAAATTATGTTTGAAATTCACATTGACGAATCAGATCTCAAAAAAGTGGTGTCTTGGCATGAACTTCTGAAGGATTACCGCCAGAAATACGGCCAACCGCTATGGGAGAGGAGTTGGGGTTCGGGCGTGGGGCGGGATTGGAGTTTTGGCTATACTCCGACTTTAAACCTTTTTGCCAAAAATATTTCTCAAGAGGTGGAATATTTGGGCGAAGTGCATGTTTATGGTAGGGCACATGAACTGGATGAAATTGAGAGAATATTGGCAAAAAGTGGTAAAAACAATGTTCTTCTTATAGGCGAACATGGCATAGGAAAAAGGACTATAGTCAAGGGTTTTATTTCAAGAATAGTCCAAGGAAGAGTCTTGCCTGCGCTTAAATATCAGCAGGTATTTGAAGTTGACACCGGCGCCTTGCTTTCGGGCTCGGTTGAGGCGGGGGAGGTGGGTCAGAGGGTGAAAAAAATTTTTAATGAGGCAGCGCGTGCTGGGAATATAATCCTGTTTTTCAATAATTTCCATGCCCTTGTTTCTAGAGAAAAAGGTGCCGGACAGGTCAATGTCGCAGAGATGATTTTGCCTTATCTTGACGGAGCAGTCAAAGTGATTGGCGCTACCACAAATAAAGACTTCCATAAAAGCATTGAAGCCAATCCGGGGGTTACTGCCGCTTTTGAAAATGTTCCTGTCAAACAGACAAGCGAAGAAGAGACGATCCAAGTTCTTCAAGAAATGGTGCCGGTGATCGAACACCGCGACGGAGTTTTTTGGCCGTATCAGTCTGTTCGCGAAGCGGTTAGGGTTTCGGGCAGATATATTCAAGACAGACCTTTTCCGGAAAAAGCAATTAGGGTTATAGATGATGTCTCTGTCTCTGTCGCTAAATCCGGTCGTCAAATAGTATTAGCTGACGATGTAGACTCGTTGATGTCGATTCGTCTTGAGGTTCCGGTCGCTCAAGCAGAGGGAGAGGAGGCGAAGAAGCTACTCAATTTGGAAGAGTTTTTGCACAAAAGAGTTATTGGTCAAGATGAAGCGATCACAGCTGTATCAAACGCGATGCGACGAGCCAGAAGTGGTCTCGCGCCAAAGGACAGGCCGATAGGGACATTTCTATTTTTGGGACCAACGGGAGTTGGAAAAACAGAAACATCAAAGGCCTT